>NZ_FNOY01000078.1 GCF_900107165.1 Nitrosomonas halophila | reverse complement strand
TTGTTGCTTGGATTCTGCGGGTTAGCTGCGAAACCAATCTCCACCCACCCCCCAAAATCCACACCCAGTGATTTCATGAAGGCCGTTTCATTGATCTTGAAGCCAGTCAGGCTATCGATGATGCTTCCGTTGTCCGCGAGGACAGGGTATGCAGCGCCGATCATGCTCCATACAATAAGACACCGGCTTTTCTTTATCGGCGGAAGAAGGTATACCCAGACACTTTCCTTTGTCGTAATGCGCTGGAGCATCATGCGCACTAAAACCCTCCGGCCCCTAGGCTAGCGGAGCATGTTGTATCATTTCCACCTCGCCTGCGAGGTTCATCAGCAACGTCTCCACTGCGATGCTAGGATACTTTTCAAGAATCATGGCCTTGAGCTTCATCAGCTTAGTCGCATGCTCGGTTGTTTCTCTCTGAGGGTTCTGGAAAAAATCTTCTCCAAGCAGTGCCTTGTAAGCACCACAGTCGCGATGATCCATAATCATGACCGTATGGACCCCGTGAAGCTTGACCGATAAATCGAGATGATCCCAAAAAGTTTTACTCCACTGCGGATACTTATCGGTAATCGCACCCAATGAAGCGCCTGCCAACACAATGTGATCATAGTTATGGTAAAGCCCTCTGCGAAGCATGTAACGCTCGATCTCATCCATCAAGCGATAATCCATGCAGCTCAGAAGCAATGTATTTGCTTTGCCGCTTGCGCGTGCTGCCGACGACCCAACGCCAAACCAAAGCAAACCAGTGCTGGCTGTCAAGGCAGTGAACTTGAGCAGCTTTCTGCGAGCCGTATCCGGTACTGCGAGCGGATCAATACTATTGTCAACCAAGTATCGATTTTTCATTTTCAACCTCTTCTAACATATCAAAGTTAAACAATCATAACCGGCAGAGAAACACCTCTTCAACCCCTTTAAAAATAGGGTTAATTGCTTGTTATATATAACTTTTAATACAATATTTTCGTCAAATTCAGTATATTCATATGTAATAACTAACACCCTGGCAAGGATATTATCTGTCTCTGTATTGACTCAATACGGGCTGCTACCAATAGAATTCAATGATCTGTTTTTTTCAGTGCACTATGCATCATGGCTGAATTACGCTCTGCTTCCACAATTCCACTGCGCACAAGGAAATCGCCGAATTTTTCATTTTGTCCACGTTCACTGGCGAATTTCTCTATCAGCGGTTTCAACCCAGCCAGAATTGTCGCTTCATCGACATTTTCCAGATACAAGCGATTCAGGCGCTGGCCACTGAAATCGGCACCAAGGTACAGGTTATACTTGCCGATTGCTTTGCCAATCAGTGCAATTTCTCCTAGATAAGGACGAGCACAACCATTGGGGCAGCCAGAAATACGGATATTGATAAGCTGTTCCGGCAAGCCCACAGCCGTAATGATCTCCTCCATTTTTTGCAAGAAACGAGGAAGATAGCGCTCGGCTTCCGCCATGGCCAGCCCACAAGTAGGTAAGGCCACACAAGCGATTGCGTTGAGGCGCAAGGCAGGCTTGCCACTGCCGTCATCAAGTCGATATTTGGCAACCAGTTGCTCAATCACTGGCCGATGCTGTGGACTGATATTGGCAATCATCAGATTCTGGTTACAAGTAAGCCGGAACTCGCCTTGATGCAGCATGGCAATTTGCCTTAAAGCGGTACGCAGCTGCCTATTTTCAGTATCCGCAATACGGCCACTGTGAATGTATAGTGTCAGATGGAAGTGGCCATCATGCCCCTCAACCCAACCAAAGCGATCGCCATTGCTATTCAGTACAAATGGCTTGGCTGCCATCATCGATTGACCATGATAATGCGCAAATTGCTTGCCAAACCAATCCATTCCACGGTCATCAATGGTGTATTTGAAGCGAGCGTGCGCGCGGTTGCTGCGATCTCCAAAGTCCCGTTGTATTGCTGCTATCGCCTCGCATGCGTCAACAATCTGTTCTTCTGGCACAAATCCGGCAACCGTTGCCAGCTGCGGATAGGTCCCTGTGTCACCATAGGTCATTCCCATGCCACCGCCCACCGCAACATTAAAACCTTGCAGTTTGCCTTCTTCGAAAATGGCAATCAGCCCAATATCGTTAGCCAGAACATCACAGTCATTCTGTGGCGGAATGGCGATAGCAATTTTAAATTTGCGTGGCAGGTAGCGGTGACCATAAAAAGGTTCCTCATCAATTCCCACCTGATAGACACACTCTTTATCCAGCCAAATTTCTGCATAGGCAGCTGAGCGCCAGCACAGACGATTGCTAATCGCACAGGCCAGTTGATGTACTGTGGCATGCAGCGGCGATTGGTAAGGGTTCACACCGCTAATGACGTTGCGGTTCACGTCGCCACAGGCTCCACGGGTATCCAGCTCCAGCGCCGCCACTCGCTTCATCAGCAGGGGCAAGTTCTTTTTGGAAACTTCGTGAAATTGAAATGTTTGCCGGGTAGTCATCCGGAGTGTTCCATTAGCATAGTTACCCGCAATTTGGTCCAATTCAAGGTACCGTGAAGGCGTCACCCCCCCCCCGGGCAAACGCAGCCGAACCATAAAATAGTGCCAGGGCTCGAGTTTCTGACGTCGACGTTCGTCGCGCAAATCGCGGTCATCCTGCATATAAACGCCATGAAATTTGGTCAGTTTGGAATCTTTCTGAGAAATAGCACCAGTCGCATCATCGGCCAGTCCTTCGATAATCCCGCCGCGCAAAAAACGGCCCTCTGATTTTATTAGTTCAGTTTCGGTGAGTTGTTTAGCCATCAGTACACATCCCTTTGATAACGCTTGTCACGACTGAGATCACGTAGAAATTCTCTCGCCTCATCGAAGCTTTTATGGCCATGCTGACTGATAACATCAAGTAAGGCTTGATTTACATCGGGAGCCAAATTATCAGCATCGCCGCACACATAAAGATAGGCCCCTTCCTGCAACCACGCCCAGACTTCCCTGGATTTCGCGCGTATCCGGTGCTGCACATAGTGTTTTTCAGCCTGGTCCCGGGAAAATGCCAAATCTAAAGATGTCAGCAATCCGGATTTGCGCCAGGCAAGCCATTCGGTTTGATAAAGAAAGTCCGTACGGAAATGCTGGTCGCCAAAAAATAGCCAGTTACGACCTCTGGCGCCTCGCGCTTCACGCTCCTGTATAAAACTGCGAAAAGGCGCGACGCCTGTTCCGGGTCCAATCATGATAATAGGCGCATCATCATCGTCCGGTAGCTTGAAGTTTTTGTTCGACTCGATATAGACTGGCACAACCGCATCAGAGGTCAATCGGTCGGCCAGCCAAACCGAAGCAACCCCATGACGTTCCCGGCCATGCGCCTGGTACCGCACGGCGGCAACGGTAATATGCACTTCCTCGCCAACAACGGCCTGGCTTGAAGAAATGGAATACAGGCGCGGAGATAGTTTTCGTAACAAATCGAGGAAAATGGCTGCATCATACCCAGGCAGCGGAAAGGCTCGCACCAGGTCCAGCACATCACGGCCACGCAGCCACTCAGCCGATGCTGTCTTATCCGCAATCAGTTTCATCAGCGCATCCGATTGCGCCAGCTCGGCCCATTTTTTTAGCAGTGATCGAGTGAGCATAGTAATTTCTCGATGGCTCATTAGCGCTTCCCTAACGCTGCAGCTCTGCCCATTCAATTCAACTATCTGTTCAGGATCAAAGGCACAGTGCTGTATCAGCTGAGCGACCAGTTCCGGGTCATTCTGGGGGTATACGCCCAATGCGTCACCGGGCTGGTATCGCAGACCCGCACTTCCCAGGGACAGTTCGATATGGCGTACTTCCTTATTGGAACCACGCCCGCTGAGCAGTTGATTTTCCAGCAAAGGTGCCAGGAAAGGCGTCCTCCGGTCATGACGCGTACCAGTCAGCACCGGCAGGGAAAATGGGGCAGCGGCTGCCCGGGAAGACTTACTGAGCGTGCTGATAAGGCACTGCATCCATTTCTCAGCTGCATTGTCGTAATCAACATCACAATCGACGCGGGAAACAATCGCCGTCGCACCCAACTCCCGCAAACGCGCATCAAAATCCTTGCCCGTTTGGCAAAAATATTCATAGCTGGAATCCCCCAGGGACAACACACCATATTGAAGGCCTTTCAGCTCCGGCGCCTTGCGGCTGTGCAGAAATTCATAAAAATCCATGGCGCCATCAGGCGGGCTGCCTTCACCATGGGTAGAAGTCAAAATTGCCAAATACCTTTCATTTTTCAGTTGCCGCAGCTTGTAATCTGCCATATCAAATACTTTGACAGTCATACCGCTAGCTTTTGCCTTATCCGCAAGCAAAGCCGCGACGGATTCAGTATTGCCAGTTTGCGATGCAAAAAGTATCGTCAGCTCGACCGTGCCGGCAGCGCCCTGTCCATATTCGCACTTGGCAATATTCCGTGCTGCGCGCCAGCCGGACAAATACCCCAAAAGCCACTCGATATGCCCTTCATCAAGATCCCGCAGCAAAAGATCGAGCTGCTGCAGTTTCTCATCACTTAATGGCGCGTTGTACACCCTGGTATTCATGCAATTATTTTCCTAATGACAGCTTGCAACCAACTATTCGCTCGCCAGCATGGATCACCTACAATGCCAACCCACGCCCCAGGTCGAGCTTGATATCCAATGGTGATTCCAGTCCCACTGCAAGACGCAGCAATCCGTCACGGATACCGGCAGCATCCCGCTCCTCCTGGCTGATTCGCCCATGTGTGGTAGTGGCTGGATGCGTAAGCGTACTTTTGGTATCGCCAAGATTGGCTGTAATTGACAATAGCCGGGTTGCATCGATCACTCGCCACGCTTTCTCCTTGCCGCCTTGCACTTCAAACGAAACCATGCCTCCGCCGGTGTCCTGCTGGCGTATAGCAAGTTCATGTTGCGGATGAGAGACTAACCCGGGGTAATAAACGCGCGCGACGGCGGGATGTGTTTCCAGCCAGCGTGCGACTTCCAGCGCATGCGCCGAATGCGCCTGCATTCTGATCGCCAAGGTTTCAAGACCTTTGAGTATCACCCATGCATTGAACGCACTCAACGCCGGGCCAGCCGTGCGCAGAAAGCCAAATATTCCTCCGTCCATTAATAAACGGCGGTTTCCCAAAACCGCACCGCCTAGCACCCTGCCCTGCCCGTCCAGATATTTGGTGGCGGAATGAATGACCAAGTCTGCTCCCAGCTTCAGTGGCTGTTGCAGTGCCGGTGTGCAGAAACAATTATCCACAGCGAGCCACGCTCCAGCTTCATGGGCAATGTCCGCCACTGCCGCAATATCGGAGATTTCTGTCAAGGGATTGGAGGGCGTCTCCATAAAAAGCATCCTGGTGGCTGGCCTGACAGCCGCCCGCCAGGCATCAGGATCAGCCCCCGGAATAAAGGTTGTTTCGATCCCGAAGCGGTTTAGAATATTGGTGAAAAGATTGACTGTTGAGCCAAAAAGACTGCGCGAGGCAACCATATGGTCCCCTGACGACAACAAACCCATCACACAGGCCAGAATGGCGGACATGCCCGAAGCGGTTGCAATGCAAGCCTCCGCACCTTCAAGTGCAGCCAATCGCTCCTGCATGGCCGTGACAGTCGGGTTAGTGAAGCGAGAATAGATGTTGCCGGGCTCTTCACCGGAAAAACGTGCTGCAGCCTGCGCAGCGCTATCAAATACGAAACTCGATGTTAAATAGATAGGTTCTGCATGCTCATTGAATTGGCTACGGTGTATGCCAGCATGTATCGCCAAGGTCTCAAAATCAGAATCATTTGTCATGGCATGTCCCTGAAAGAACAAACGAATTACAAAGGAGCTGGTGATCCATCCCTGAAAATAAAATTGCTAAATAAGCTACCCGGGAGCATTCAAAAAATATTTTTGTACTCGCCACAGCCTCGGTACACATGTAAAAACCGAAACAGGCTGGCTTGCCGCGGACAAGGCTGGCTAATGCGATTGACTGATTATTCCAACTTGACAGAAAAATCGGCTTAGACAGTCTCACCCATAGCTTTTATAGCAATTTCCGGGCTTCCCCTAGCGAATCAAAATATTCTCGCCATGGCCCATTTCAGGGTCTGCATCGTTACTAAATATAATCACTGCAACAGCACCGCTGTGAGCGCTACGCATAGAGTGATTGACAATTGCGTTAGCCCCTTCAACCGGAGAAATCAGATCAAGCGTCACCGCATCACCCGGCCCTACAACATATGTCTGCATTCCATACATGACATTCTTGGGATTGCCACTAGGGTAAACACGGTCCCAGATACCAGCGATGGGATGGAGGGAAGAAAATTCGTTGGGGCCTGCATTCGCGAAATAAACACGTACCCGCTCTCCAGGTTTGGCTTGCAGCCAGCGAGTTGCTTCCGAATCATGCACCGGGTCATACTTGAAAACACCACCATTGAACATTATGTTAGTCCAGTCGTTATCCATCATGATTTTCTTGTCGTCTGGATTGGCGTAGTATTCGGACTGAATCAAAATATATTCGCGGTCTGCCTTAGGTAATGCGTTCGAATCCTTGGGATCGACAATGATGACGCCAAACATGCCTCTAGCAATATGCTGAATCATTGGGTCAGAACCACAGTGATAAAAGAACACACCAGGATGGTCGGCCGTGAAGGTATATTTCTTGGTCTCTCCAGGCTTGATGGAGTCAAAGTCTTCAACCACATCCAGTCTGGCAGCATGAAAATCCATTGAGTGAGAGTTTTTGCTCTCCTTGTCATTGATAAGCGTAAACTCTACCGTGTCACCCTCGGTAACCCGCACTACCGGTCCAGGCACCTTGCCGTCAAAGGTCCAAGCGCGATAGGTATTTCCTTTGTTATCAAAAGGCAAATCTGCTTCCACCGCATGCATGGTCACTTTCACAGTCTTTGCTTCAGCTTGCATGAGTAGAGAAGATAGGACGACTAATCCTGCGATATTCAAGCCTAAAATTGATTTTTTATTCTTCATTTGATGTCTCCTGCTTATTGATCTGAACCGCACTGGCACACATGACGCAGATAGGCCGTTAATTCCTTGATTTCCTCATCGTTCAAAATATCTCCCCAGGCCGGCATCAGAACCGATTTATTTGCAGCCAGACCACCTTTTTTTATAACTTCAGCTATCTCACTATTCGGAATGTCTCCCATCCCTTTAGGGTCGCTGTGATCTCGGGGCTGTACGGACATATTAGTACTGTTGATACCATTGCCGTCCCGGTTAACACCATGGCATTGCGTACAATAGGTATCGTAAAGCCGCTCCGCATGCTGGTACTGGTTATTGTCACTCGCTGCCATGGCGGGAAGCGCTGGAATAATAAAGATACTTGCAAAGCCGATAAGTAAGGCTCCTAAAACTGTTTTTTTCACATCCATTTCTAATCCCTCCCTGCATCCAGTTGAACGATATAGCCGGTAAGTCTTTGCAAATCCTGTTCCGATAGCTCTAATCTGGGCATCCAGACCGCCGGATCAATTTTTTGTGGATGCTTGGTATAGCTATATATATAGTCGGGTTGAAGCCGACTGCCCGCTGTGTACAGCTCGGGAGCTGACAACCCACCCTTGCCGGGGCTATCTGAGTGACACGCGGCGCAGCCTCGCAGTTTGGTAAAGAACATGCGGCCCATCGATGCGCTGACCTTCTCACCCTTGAATTTTCCTTTCTCGATCAAATTACTGGAGTCAGTCAAAGTCATCAGGGTATCGGCAACCACCTCGGCTTCGGATTGAGAAAGCTTCGGATGAGGCTTGAGTTTACTCGAGTCGATGATGTCGGATTTCTCGCCTGGTTTAACATATTTGCGGTAAAACTCGCCAGCAGGCCTTATAGGCACTGGAGCTTGCAACCACTGCACCAGCCATGGCTTATTGAACTTATCGCCGGCATAAAATAGGTCAGGTCCCTTGCGTTCCCATAGCCTGTCCAGCGACAAGTCATCGGGCTTGGTCAGCGCGTGGCAGCCAGAACACTTCGAATTCAATATAGAATCGCCATCTTCAGCCAAAACGGGTGTAGCTGTTGTAAAAAGACTAATACTTGCAGCAATAAATATCTGTCGTTTCATTTTTTCTTCTCCATTCCTTTTTTAGAAAACACGCGCTACTCTTCAATCAGCTCCCCCTTAAAGACCTTGGAACGATGAATGCCATGAGGTTTTGCAAGAGATGCTTCGTAATAAAAATCCGGCATAAATTTCTTGTCTTTCCATTCATAAAATGGATAGTCAGTTCCCACCTCTTGATACTCGATTGTGGTCATAATCCCGCCCATGGGTTTATCACCATTTGTGGTATGCGTATCAACATGGTCATGCACCATCCATAGACCGGGGTTATCCATGTTAATAATGAGATCGTAGCGCTCACCAGGCCCCACTACGAAGGTGTCACCCTGGTAGGGATGGGCCAGAGGCAGCCCATCCTTGAACGCCACCAAGGCTATGTGGCCATGAATGTGAATCGAGTGAAATTCATCCCCGGATCCGATCAGCCGCAACCTCACAACATCTCCTTTCTTGACCCGTATCGGTTGCGTATCTGGAAAAGATTTTCCATTGATAGTGAAGTAATCAAAGACATCTCCGGGTATCCCGCCTTCTCCCGGCTTGGAAGCCCACTTGGACGCCCAATCAGAAAACATCATGATGAGGTCTTTGGTAACTTTTTTCTCAATTGGAGCAGGATTTTTGGGTTCCACAATGAGCGGCCCCCACATACCACGCATCGTGACATGCTCATTGACGTTTACGTGGCAGTGATACCACATGGTGCCGGCAGGCTCCGCTACGAATTGGTAGGTATACGTGTCCCCAGGTTTAATCGCTTCCTGGGTTGTCCCCGGCACACCATCGTTTTGCCAGGTGCCGCGTTGAAGCATGCCATGCCAGTGAATGGTGTGCGGCAACGTAGTCATATTGGTCACGTTGACCGTTACTTCATCCCCTTCCTTGACATGTATGAGAGGGCCCGGAACCTGTCCATCAAATGCAAAGGTATGAAAATCCCTGTTGCCCACTAGGTTTATACGGGTATCTTCGATTGTCATGTCAAAAACGCGCTTCTCGGCCCGGCTAGCTGTAGAGACGGTTGCCAAGACACACAGCAAGAGCAATGCATGAACACAGTAAACTGCAGGCATTAGTGAATTTATTTTCATGGACTACTCTCCATATATGATGCATTTTAAATGCATCTTTAAAAGAACAATAAAAACGCAAAATAGCCAATTTCCTCTCAAGATTTTGGCCAGAATTAAAAATGTATTTAATATACATCTTTTATATTAATCTAACCCGGCTGGATTAAATTGTCAATTACCTTAAAACACTATCTGGAAATACTGAATTAAAGCCATATATCTGGGCTTATACCGTAAATAAATTCCGCCCAATTGTATGGCCTAAAGCTGGAAACTGCAGGCATTATGATATTTTTAATCCTGCCCTGGAATGGCGGTATACTATTTTCTCATCTCTCCAATACAATTTATGCAGTTAACCGATTACAGTGATTACTCTCTCCGCGTACTGACCTATCTCGGTCTAAAGGGCGAGAAATTGGCAACTATCTCCGAAATTGCCGAGTGCTACGACATTTCACGCAACCATATAGTTAAAGTCGTTCATCGGCTTGGCCAGCTGGGTTATATTGAAACGCTTCGCGGCAAAAACGGGGGCCTGCGTCTGGCTCGCTCGCCCGAAGCAATCAATGTCGGAGAAGTAATCAGGCATATGGAAGCCAGCATGGATATAGTCGAATGCTTCGGTGAAAACAATCTATGCATCATCAGTCCGAATTGTGTTTTGCGTACCGCCATGAACGAGGCCCTGTCCGCTTTTCTGGCAGTTCTTGATGGCTACACACTGGCCGACCTGCTCGCCCCCCAGCGTCATCTATGGAAACGTTTATCACACACATTGGTTCCTGACAGCAGTCGCCCGAAATACTCAATAAACCGAGGCAACCCTCCAAAAAATGCTGATTGACGGGGCTGGTCACCACCCATCCAATCACTGCGGTCAACATCTGGCACGTAGCTTACTGCAGAGCAATGCCGCACTCCACAGTGCTCCGCGATCGATTCATAGGAACACTTCATGCGAATCAGCCACGCTGCACGATAAAGTAGACGTGGGATTCAGGATATTGGTCATACTCCAGGTGGCGGCACATGCATCCAGCATCCCAAATGATTTCCACCATTCTGCACAACCCAAGGCTGCTGTAGTACATCGCAGGGCCCAGATATGAATTTGTTATCTCATCAGGTTCGTCAACTCCACCGGCAGTGAAGATGCAAATACCCTTCGACGTCAGGCCATTAAGGGCTCGTTAATAAACAACTTGAGCATACGCTGGGGTTGCTTTTGGCGCAGACCAAGGCGCAAGACACGCCGTTGTGTCATTCACAACGAGTGGCTTGCAACGCCGGTATGCGCCAAAAGTGACCCCAGCCCGAAGGGTTGTTGTGTATTCGGGCATCTGCTGCGTTGCGAGGCTTGCGAATGGAACGACCATTCAGCTTCGCCTCGCGCCTTGCATCTTTCCCGAATACGTAGAGCTTACTCAGAAAGTATAAATAGTTGTTTTTGAATTGAAATATTGTATAAATCAATATTTAAGTGCAAGGTTTTTGAACAAACTATGCGAAAACCCTTGCACTTGATTTGAACGCAAGCTCACCCATGCTCAATTAATCATATTAAACCGCGGATTGTTAGAAAAAATATTCTTTATAAAACAATTAGTTGTTAATTTTAAATTTCAAATGATCATAAGAAATACTTTTTGAGTAAGCTCTACGTAACAACGTATGCCCAAGTTTGACCTAGTCATGTATCTACATAAACATGGGGTGGAGTACGAAACACAGATGATTAAACACAGAAAAAGCGCCTCAAGCTGATTCCAGAGCTCTCTCGCACATAGCCACACGGCTCCATGACATCAACCCACCTCACAGCAGTCGGCAGTCGGCAGTCGGCAGTCGGCAGTCGGCACTATAGTGCCGGTTGAGTCGCGATTTATCAAGAGCGATCCATGTGCAATCCAAGCGCCCATCAGCCATGGTATCCGATGAAGTTGAGACTTGCAGCCCAGATGCTCGCAGTACTCTAATGCTTATCAGATGGAAAGATTTGACACTCAAGTTTAGACATTCAGCACCAGAGAAATCGGCCCTTAGGGCAGAATCGAAGCAGCGATACGAGACGTAAAAAATATGGCTCGTCAGCAGAATCTGTGGGCGACATCCGGTTCAGGTAGTGCACCAAGTGCATGATATAACGCGATTTCTGCGCCATGAAAGGTTCGAAATC
>NZ_FNOY01000011.1 GCF_900107165.1 Nitrosomonas halophila | reverse complement strand
CGCGGTTTCTTTTTCTGCGGCCGGTGACTTTTTTCATGCAGCACATCGATGATGTGTTCGCTCAATTCGCGTGCTTCATTCAGCAATCCAAGATCTGTCGGAAAACGAATCGCCTGTTCGGCCACGGTGGCGTCTATGATCATTTTCCCCTGATTGCGGGGTGTTTTGTCTGACGTTGAAGACTGCTTTGCAGTGACCGGGACAGCTGCAATATGACAGTCATCTTCGCTGCGATTCGATGCCGTCCTGCCAGGGCTACCGCCATCATTATCCTGGTCAGGCTTCTTTGCCTTTTTCTGCTCGACGGCCTTAATGATGGCCGCATGGAATTCATCAAATACTGTCTGCCCCATGCGCTTGCGTACTTCAACCAGTAACGAGGGCGCAAAAGGTGCTTTCGATTGAAAGCCTTTCAGTCCGATAAAATATTGCAGGTACGGGTTCTCCCGGATCTGCTCTACCGTTTCCTCATCCGAAACCGATAACTTGTGTTTGATGATGACTGCTCCGATTACTATCCGCGCATCCTTGGATGGACGTCCTAATGTCCGGGAGAGTGTCTTGTAGTAGCTATCGGCCAATTCGTCCCACGGCATGCAATCACTCAGTCTTACCCAGCGATTCCTCGGATCAAGAACCATGCCGGGCGGGGTATCAAATCCTTCGAGGGAGCGTTGTTTCTGGTTCTGGTAGCGGATCATCGTGCACGGTTTTTGGGGTTATTTGTCTTATTTACGTGCACTATTTTATCAGAATAGAGGTGATTCTAATATAGAATCAGTTACTTATACTTTCTGAGTAAGCTCTACTTTAACGCGCGCCGAAAAAGAGCTGCCGGTTATTCCATTCCAAACGCAGCGTTAAACGCGGAAAACTGGCTAAATATGACACGCACAATCTTTTGGGGAAGACTGAAAACTCACAAAACAGCAGTGCTACTTTTTTTTGCTAAAGTCCCGTGTGTCGTTTACCAATAGTTGAGAGAACGGAACATAAGAATGTCTAAAGTAGAATAGAAAGTATCAGGTTGTTTCAGAATTAGTAACATATACACAAGCCTATTGCCGAATCTCGATCTATCTACAATCCATGGACAATAAAGGGCGCAAGCCACTTATCGCTATTCAAATTGCTTTGGCGGGCGAGATTCATGAGTTGTAGAGTGTAGCTTATAATTAACCATATAAAGTAAGAGATATCATGTATAAATACTTCATCAAATCAGTGCTTTTGGCATTGCTAGTATTGCCACTAACTGCATTAGCCGAAGAAGAACGTGATCTAAGCTTTATCGACGGTATTTGGCAAAGCTATGGCCCACCTCCTGGTCTAATAGAAGATGGAGTAATAGAACCTGAAAATAAGTTTTACTCACTTCATTATGACCAAAATAGTAAGACACTAGTGCTTATAGACTTGCCAACAATAGATGAGAAAGATATTCCAGTTCTGATGGCCAGCTTTATCGGAAAAGAGGAAACAGAACCAGTAAGTGGAACGAAATATTTTGCATTAGATATGGTTGGTTACGATGAAAATATCGGCGTCAGTAAAGAGTATCGTCTTCACAGGCTTCATGTAATTTTTCATACTGAAACAGAGGCAGAAGTAATGAGATGGTCACCCCTGATAATGCTTGCTGATTGGAATTGGATGATGAGAAAGGTTTTTAGACATAAACCTTAAAGCAATTCCTATGGTGAAGATCAAAAAAAATACTAGTAATAGCAGATTGGAAAGAATTGCGGATATTCAAAGAAATACATCATCAAACATCAAAGGTGTCGCCCACTAGCTTGCCTTTGTTAATAGTCCAAATAACACCCTGCCACTAAACAGCATAGACTATTAACCATATCCATTGTTGCCATGAGTACATCGTATTCAGTACGCTCGACACTAGTCACCCGTCTGGATTAAGACGCAGCCCGAGTAATCAGTTTTCTAGCATCGGAGAAGGTGAAGCGTCTTTGCCGATACAGCTAGAATCAAAAATCAAAACAAATTAGAGGAGAAGGTGGAGGCTCGGATTGCTGGGTGAAGAAGAAAGGAATTCGATGCTGAGTGTGGGGTGACATTTCATTTGAGACTTAGAGAGAAAGATAAAAAAGGGTTGAAAGTGGCGTGTGGTAAGGGTTTGAGGGGGATTTGGGTAAAAAAAGTTATTTGAGACTTGAAAGAGGAAAATAAGGGCAAAAGGAAGTGTTTGCCATTTCAATTGATACTTAATTGCATTAAAAATGCAGCTGGCCGCGCAGTAATTGCCGCAGATAAGTTCATATATATCAAATAGATAAACGATATTGTTAAGGTTAAATATTAAGCATTATTCATTTGTCATTGTCCGCAACTATGTCCTAGAGAAAAATCACAGTTGTGAAGGTCGTTTTTTATCTTTATCTTCATGCACTTGCATTACCCGGCATTTCGCGATTTTAGAAAAACCGGCGCAACTCAAAAACACATAAAAAACGTTAAATTTGCTCAAATTTTGCGCCCATACCAGACCACCATTCCCAGGACCTTGAGCGACCTGGCCTGCTCTTCATCCAGCTCTTCAATTTCGTATTCAGGGTTGTCGCTTTTTATGATGACCGAGCCATTTATCTTGCGCTGAATGCGCTTGACCCATAGCGACCCATCGTACTGCAAAACATAAACCGCATTATCCGATATGAGGTTCTTGCTCATATCGATCAGAATCAAATCATTCTGGCTTAGCGTGGGTTCCATGCTGTCACCTTTTACAGTGATGAGCGCCAGATCCTTCTCTGTGCAGCCCAGTTCCGAGCGTACCCATGATTTCCTGAATGCGAGGTGATCGACAATTTGTTCGGAATGAACCATCTCGCCGTGCCCGGCGCTTGCCCGGACATCGTATCTTGGCACCAGTACAAAATCGTTCAGCCCTGCGGGTGATCCAGACGAAGACTTGGCGCGCCTGGCCACAAGAATATTCTCTTTGTGCCTTGCGTAATCCTCTGCGGGAATTCCCTTTTGACCGGAATCCAGGAAATAAGGGTTATCCAGCATAAACAGGTAAATCCTTTTCAGGATTTCGTCTGGGGGTCTAAAGACAGATTTCTTCCCGCCTTTTCCTCCCTTGGCATCGACAACCTTTTTTTCCCATAAATTTTGCTTTGCGTGCCTGAGTGCTCCCCTTTCTGTTGTGGGCAGTTTCGCTACAAGTTCAGCGCCTAATTTGGCAAGGTCCGCAGCAGAAAACCATTCTGTACTCATGGTGCAAGGGTAGAGAATATTGTTAAGAACAAACCGGATTTAAATATCATAAAAATCAACCTGTTATCAAATGGCCAAGAAAATTAATAGAAAAAAGTCCGGTCTATTGCGCAATTGTTGTTGACAAGTATGGACAGATTTCTTAACATGCTGTTTTGTATAAATTTATGGATTCGTTAAACATGCCAAAAAAACCAGCCTCGAAGGACTGGCATCGTGCCGACATCATTGCGGCCGTGCGTAAAACAGGGACCGATCTATCCAAGCTTTCCATCCGCAACGGATTGGGTCGTGGCGTGCTGCGCAACTGCCTGAACCATCCGTACCCCAAGTACGAGCGCATCATCGCAGAGCACCTGGGGACTCACCCCCATATTATATGGCCATCCCGTTATCGTGCCGATGGCTCGCCCAAATCCGGGCGAGGCGAACGCGGGCTGGGGCGTTACAAAGCCAAGCGCAACAATGTTAACGCATCTGGCCATTCGTGCAATGTCAATCCGGCAAACAGCCAGAGTGTCTAGCCATGGTGATTGCCAAGCGTGATACACGGACGAGAAGCCTGTTCGATGAACTGCCGCCGGCGCCAGCCAGCGCGCCTGGCAGTCTTTCCTGCCGGGCGGAAATCGCGCATGCCATGTCCGAGGCGCTCAAGGGCCATGATCGCTACGACATCGCGGCCAAAATGAGCCGCCTGCCCGGGCGTGACATCAGCAAGCACATGCTGGACGCCTACACCGCCGAATCGCGCGAGGACCATATTCCGCCATTCGATACGGCGATAGCCTTCGATCTTGCAACCGGGGCCAACACGCTCACCACATTTGCCGCCCAGAAAATCGGCGCCAAACTGGCCGTCGGCCAGGAAGCGCTCGATGCCAAGCTGGGCCAACTGGAGCGCATCCGGGACGAAGCCACCAAACAAATCAAGCAATTGAAGCGCGCCATGGAGGATAGCCATGAGTGAGACCAATATCTATTACACATGTTATGAGCTGGCCGCCATGCAATTGCCTGGATTGCCCTCAACAGAATTTGGGATGCTCAAGAAGGCCAAGCGTGAAAAATGGGTTGCGCGCAAGCGCCCCGGCAACAATGGCTATGAATACCTGCCGCCGGTTGATGTGCTGGTGCTGATCCGCGACCGGGTATTGGGCCGGATTGTCTCACGGCCTGCCGAGTCTGAACCGGCCAGGGCGGATCTGGAGAAAATCAGCCAGGCGCTCAAGCCTGCCGGTGATCTGAAAGTATGGCAGCGCGAAGTGGCTGCGGCGCGGCTGGCCATCTGCGAGGCAGTGCAGTGCCTGGCGAGCAAAATCGGCAAGGAAGCCGCCATCCTGGAAATTGTCGAACAGTCGAAAAACAGCGCGCTGCCGGAAACCCTGCAAGCAGCGGTTGAGATCGCACGTGCCAAGAAGATGGGGCAAAAGCAGGTGCTATCGCGCGCCAGCGTTTACCGCTGGCTGCGGAAAATGGAGCAAGGCCAGGGCACCATGACGGAACTGGCTCCGCATGATCGGAGTTTCAACAACATACCCGCCTGGGCGCCTGCGCTGCTGCGGCTCTACAGCCAGCCGCAAAAACCCAGCCTGCTATATTGCCATGAACAGCTGCTGAGAAACCTGTCAGACGGGGTGAAAGCGCCTTCCTATCGGACATGCATGCGCTTCATCGAAAAAATGAGCAACGTCGACCAGCACCATGGGCGCATGGGCAGCCGGCAAATCAAAAACATCCTGCCCTTTGTGCGCCGCGACACCCGTGGCATGTGGCCGGCCGAATGTTATACCGCCGATGGGCATACCTTCGATGCAGAAGTGGCGCATCCCGCTCATGGGCGCGCATTCCGGCCGGAAATCACGACCGTGCTCGATGTGGCCACCCGCAAGGTGGTGGGCTTTTCCATCGGCCTGGCCGAATCGTCATGGACCGTGCTCGATGCGCTGCGGCATGCCTGCCTCTCGTGCAGCATTCCCTCGATCTTCTATGTCGACAACGGCACCGGCTTCAAGAACGACATGATGAACAACGAAGTCACCGGCTTCATGGCCCGGCTGGGCATCCAACTGACGCACAGCCTGCCGTATGCCTCCCAGGCGCGTGGCCTGATCGAGCGTGTGCAGCAAAGCATTTGGGTGCGTGCCGCCAAAACCCTGCCCACCTACATGGGCAAGGACATGGATCCGCAAGCCAAGCAGCGCGCCTTCAAGGTCACGCGCAAGGAAGTGCTACAGCCATCAGGCAGATCGAAACTGCTGATCGAGTGGCCGGCATTCATCGCCTTCTGCCAGAGCGAGATCGACCGCTACAACGACCGGGCGCATTCATCCCTGCCGAAAATCGTTACAGCTGATGGCGTCCGGCGTCACCAGAGCCCGAATGACGCCTGGGCGCAGGCAATCAGCGAAGGCTGGCAAGCGGTTGAAGTCGCGGGCCATGATCGCAATGACCTGTTCCGGCCATACAAAACCGCCAAAACCACCCGTGGCGAGATCCGCCTGTTTGGCAATCGCTACTTCAGCCATGACCTGGCGCATTACCACGGCGAAACCATGCGGGTCGGGTACGACATTCACGACGCCAGCCGGGTCTGGGTCAGAGATCGTGAAGGCCGCCTGGTGGCGATCGCCGAATTCGAAGCCAATTCGCAGCGCTACTTTCCGCAGTCATTCATCGACCAGGCCAACTACAAGCGCGCCCAGGCACGCATCAAGCGGGCTGAAGCCAGAATCGAAGAAGCGCAGGCCGAGCTCGACCCGCCGCTCATCCTCGAACACCAGCCGGCCGAGACGCTGCCCCCCATGCCGATCAAGCAAAGTCCGGACATGGCGCTGGCCATCGAGGCTGAACACCTGGAAGACATGTTCGACGCGACCAACATCGGCGTCCTGCCCACGCAGGGCGACAAGCGGCCATGGTTCACGTCTGACGCGGAAAAGTACCGCTGGCTCATGCACCTGCATCATCGCGGCTACTGGACACAGCACGATATCCAATGGCTGCGCGACTTTGTGCACGGGGAATACTACTGGGACATGAAAGAAATCTTTGCCCGGGAAAGCATCGTCTGGACATCGGACGACGACCACTTTGCCGAGCGGAAACTGGAAAAACTACAAAAGGAGGAGAAAAACGAAGAAGACGAATCGGCGGCCGCACGATAACAGCCATTACCGTGCAACCTATCCACTAATCCAAATCTGCAAGACAGGAGTTTAAATTTGAAAAACGTTTTTGTCAAAACAAGTAACTACGAGCGGTTCAAGGAAGGCTTGGCCGCAGTTGAAGGGCGCGGCGCGCAAGAATCCAGCCTGCTGCTGATCACCGGGGAAGCGGGCTACGGCAAATCGGAAACCGTCGATCAATGGGCCGTGCAAGTAGGGGCTGCCTACCTGCGCGCCAAAACCGACTGGACCCCGCGTTACTTCCTGACCGAGCTGGCCGAAAACTTGAAAGTGGACCCCTCCGGCCGCTCCAAGGAAGTCTTCGGGCGGGTATCCGGCTATCTCGGGCGCAACCAGACCCCGATTGTAATCGATGAAGTCGATCACTGCATGCGCAACAACGCCCAGGTGCTCGAAGCCATCCGCGATCTGTCCGACCTGACGGAAGTCACCGTCGTGCTGGTCGGCATGGAAAAAGTGCAGACCAAAATCAGCAAGCATCTTCAAATCAGCAGCCGCATCGCGCATGTCGTGACATTCGGCCCGGCAACCTTGGAAGATGTCATGGCGACCTGCCAGCAGAAATGCGAAGTGGTTGTAGAACCCGAATTGGCGCGCGAAATCCATCGCCAAAGCAAAGGCCGCATGCGTGAAGTCATGAATGCCATTGCCCTGGTGGAGCGTGAAGGCAAGCGCAATGGCCTGGCCAGCGTCGGCCTGGAAGCGATGGCAGGGCGCGCTCTCACGCTCGACTGGCAAGCGAGCCGCCCCCGACTCATCAAAGGAGGCCGGTGAGCAATGGCCTGGATAGCAGAACAATTACTCAGGGACATCGGCCGGCACGCCCCCAAAGCGTGCATCACCAAAGACAGGCTGGTTGAACTGACCGGACTGACGGCCAAGCAAGTGGAAAACGCACTGCTCAAATTGCGCAAGCATGGCCTGGTTGAGCGCACCGAAACGGGCGGCCATTGCCTGACCAGCGCCGGCCAGCAAGCGCTGGCTGCTGGGGAAACGAAACTGAAATCAGGCCCGAGAGGCCCGCAACCGGGTGCGCGCATCCATCGTGGCAGCCTGCGTACCCGTGTCTGGCGCGCCATCCGCATCCGGCGCAAATTCAGCCTGCCGGAAATCGAAACGCTGGTCGTGCAGGGCGAAGAAAAGGCCGTGCGCAACAACATCGGCAAATATCTCAAGGCCCTGGAACGGGCAGGCTACCTGGTCAGAATGCCCCGGCGCGAAGCGGGCGAAGCCCCGACTTCCAACGGCCACCTGCGCTACTGGCTGCCGGACAACAAGGACACCGGCCCGATCGCGCCCATCTGGCGGCCCGCGCAAGGCACGCTCTTTGATCAAAACATCGGCAAGGAGGTGGCGCTATGTGGCGAGAACTCATGATCGCGGCCATCGAGCAGACCAGCATCACCCAAGTTGCGCTGGATCTGGGCGTATCGAGAACCGCCATCAGCCTGATCTTCCACGACAAATACCCGGCCAGCCCGCAGCACATCGCCCAACGGGTGATGGCTGTTTACGGCCGCGTCGAATGCCCATACCTGGGGCAGGAAATCAGCCATGCCCAATGTGCGGATTATCACACCCGGCGGCCGCCGACCAGCAGCCCGCGCGCCATGAAACACTGGCGCACCTGCCAGACCTGCGCGCATAAGGACGCACAAACACACGAACCAGAAATTAGCCAGGAGATCACCCAATGAATCCGATTCAAAGCATCTTGCTCACCACCCATTCATGGCTGCGCAATCGCAAGGCGGTCAGCGCAGCGGGCCTGCCGATCGTCCACCCGGCCACCGCCTGCGACGCGCCAGCGCCCGCGACCCCGCAACCCGCCCCGGCTCATGCCAGCATCGGCCGCCACAACCAGGAACTCATGGACGCCCTGACCAACGCCAAGCGCGTCGCCATCACCCTGGCGCGATCCGGCCACCGCGTGCTCGATATCAGCGTAGGCAGCCGCAATGCCCGCGTCACCCTCCATCCCTCGCCACGCTGCAACCTGCTGGGGGGCGCCATGATCAAGATCACCCGCCTGCATGGGGTCGAGAAAAAAACCATGGCCACCAACCTCGACGGCGTGCAAGTGGAGTGGACCCTATCCACCCCATTGGGAGGGCGCTGAACATGCAACTGGACAAGCAAACCCTCCGCTTCCGGCTGATTGCCGCCTGGCTGCTGTTTCTGGCCGTCTTCATGCTGCTGCTGACATGCGAGTGATCTGCCCCTGCTGCCAGACCGATTTCCCGATCGAGGCCGGGTTGAATGACGTTGCGGCGCGCAACGCCGTCAAGCGCGCATTCAGCCTCACCCCGTTCGGGGATCTGCTGCTGGGCTACGTGCAACTGTTCAAGCCTGCCCAGCGGGCGCTTTCCATGGTGCGCCTGACCAAGCTGCTCGATGAACTGCTGCCCATGATCCAGGCCGGCAAGATCGAGCACAAGGGGCGCATCTGGCCCGCGCCCGCATCATCCTGGCAAATGGCACTGGAACAAATGCTCAGCAATCGGGATAGCCTCGCGCTGCCAATCAAAAGCCATGGCTATCTGCTGACCATCATCGCTTCGGCTGCCGACAAGGCCGAAGCCAGAGGCGAAGCCGCGCGGGAAATACGCCGCCAAACCGGGCGCGCCCGGCAAGCAGAGCAAGCCCCAAAAAGCGAGATGCCAGAAGCCGTGCGCAGCCAGTTGCAGCAATTCCTGGCCAAATCGCAAGCGGCGCCCCATGCGGGCGAGCAGCCCCCCGCACCCGCTGACGCAACCAAACCGAATCATTAACCACAAGGAGAACAATCGATGGCAAGAAATGCCGCCCGACTCAAAACCAAATCCATTGCCTACGTGCCGCAAAGCCGCGATGACGCCGCCGCCGACATTCGCAAGATCGGCGACCTGCAACGCCAGCTGACCCGCACCAGCACCGAAATGAACGACGCAATTGCCGCCATCACGCAAAACTTTCAGCCGCGCATGGACGCCATCAAGGAACAGATCAACCTCCTGCAAGCCGGCGTGCAGGGCTACTGCGAAGCCCACCGCCACGCGCTGACCGACAACGGCCGCGTCAAAACCGCCAACCTCATCACCGGCGAAGTGCAATGGCGTCAACGTCCGCCCTCCGTGTCCATAAGAGGGCAGCAAGTGGTGCTGGAAACCCTGCGCCGCTTGGGCCTTGAGCGCTTCATCCGCACCAAGGAGGAAGTCAACAAGGAAGCCATTCTCAACGAACCGGATGAAGTGCGCGGTGTGGCCGGGCTGAACGTTATCACCGGCGTGGAAGATTTCGTCATCACCCCGTTCGAGCAGGAACAACCTTAAGAAAGCTGGCCGGATAGCGTTAAACCTAGCGCTATCCAGCAAGTTTTTTTTTGGAGATTTAACGATATGGACACCCCACAACAACGCAAACGCGAACTGGCCCTGATCCACATCGCCAAAACCCAGCTGGGTCTGGATGACTGCACCTACCGCCAACTGCTGTGGCAGCTGGCGAAGGTGCGCAGCAGCCGCGATCTGGACGCAAACGGGCGGCAGCAACTGCTGGCGCACTTCGAACAGAAGGGCTGGCGACGCAGCCCGCCAAAAAAAGCAGCCAGAGGCGCGCCCAAAAACCGGCCCAGCGCCCAGCATGCCGGGCTGCTCGGCAAAATCGGCGCGCTGCTGACCGCAATGGAATTGCCCTGGCACTACGCCCATGGGATCAGCCAGCAAATGTTCAAGATCGAACGCGCCGAATGGTGCCAGCCCGACCAGCTGCGCAAGATCATCGCCGCCCTCAACTACAAGGCCAGAAAAAAGACCCATGCATGACATCGACGAAAGCCTGCTGCCTGGCATCCTGCGTGAAATCGCCGGATTGATCGGCCTGCCCGCCACGCTGAAGCTATGCGATTACTATGGCGGCGTGCGCCTCTACGTGCCCAAGCATATCCCGGCAGAACATATCCTGATCGATCTCGTCGGGCGCGAAGCCGCCTGCATCCTGAGCGAGCACTACGGTGGCCAGGAACACTTCGACATCCCGAAAGCCCACCTGCTGCGCACCGCACTGCGCAACAGCAAGATTATGGCCGAATACCCGGCGCTGAGCCGCAGCCAACTGGCCCGCAAATACGGCCTGACCGAACGCCATATCGGCGAAATCCTGGCCACCGCCAGGCGAGAGGCCGAGAGAAAAAACAACCCCAAACAACAAACATTGTTTTAATTGCAAAAGGAGAAGCAAAATGATGAGAGTCAATGAAATCGCCGCCTTCCTCAATGTGACCCATGGGGGAGCCCTGCGCATCATGAAGCGGCACAAGATCCGCAGAGAGAAGATTCGCCCAGGCGCGGGTGCTGCCGCCAGATACTATTACCTCTACCACATCACGCCCGAGCAGCTGGAACCAATGCGATATGTGAGCAGGCCAAAAGGCAATCGCACCGCAGGCAAGACCCTTGATTTCAGATCCATGCGGATCTTGAGCCAGGGCGCGGCCCTGGCCAGGCTGGAATCCGCCCTCAACCAATTACCCGCCAACAGCTAACAAGGCCACGCACATGAATTATCAAGCCATTGGCGAATACCACGCATACCGCATCCAGGCGCGGGATGCAGCCGGCAGACGCTTCGCGCTGCTGCGCAACCTGGCCACACAAGTGCACAACCTGGCGGAAAACCAGGCCGACATGGCGGCCCTGCGCGCCACACTCGAACAGGTCGAGCTGGCGGAACGGGAAATGCACGCCGCCATCAAGCGGGCCAATGAAGCCGCCGCCCTGTGCGCGGAGCAGGCAATCAGCGCCAAGCAGATAAGCTTCGATGTGTAACGAGGGGTGCTGACCCGCCGCCGGGAGATAGCCAATTCACCCCCGGCAGTTTTATGTAAAGGAAACGGGTTTTTCTTTACATAAGGCTGCAATGGCTGCAATGGTTGACAACCCAGGCAAACCGGTGTACGGTTCGCCGCAGGTGATCTAAACACCGTTATGCGTAAGCGGCAACCACGTCCGTCAGCTGTGGTTTTTTTACGTCCATCGTTTTCCGATGGCCGGGTGTGCGAGGAATACAATACCGGGCAACCGGGAATAACTCCGCCGACTTACGCCGGTTTAGAGCGCCTGGCCGCCCACGACCTTCGTGGGAATTTCCATCTAAAAGGAGCGTAAAGATGAACAACCAATCCATCGTCACCCTGCAAGGGGATCAAGCCACCACCAACACCCTTATCGTGGCCGAGTATTTCGGTAAGGAGCATAAGCACGTGATGCGTGATTTGCGGTCATTGATGGCCGAGTGTGCTGGAGAATTCAACCGGTCCAATTTTGGACCCGTTGAATATTACGACGCAAAAGGCGAGAGAAGACCCATGTACACCCTGACCAAGAAGAGCTTCATGCTGCTGGCGATGGGCTTCACGGGCATCAATGCGACCCGGCTCAAGATCGCCTTCATTGACGAGTTCGAGCGCATGGAAACCGCGCTCAAGCATCGCCAGCCGGTCATCAACGAGGCCATGCGCGAGGAGCTGCTCAAGGCCCGCCCGCTGTGGGCCAAGATCGCCAAATATGATCGCCTGGGCTTGTCCACGTTCGAGATCTGCCTGCTGATCCAGCGCCGCCCCAGAACCCTGCGCGAGCACCGCCGCCGCATGCAAGCCTGCGGGCTGCTGGCCCGGCCGGACAACCGCCCGCAGGTTCCCGCATTGACGCCCATGGGAGGTGAAGCATGAACCGCATGCCGGAATCCTTCTATGATCTGGCCTGCCGCCTCGACAGCCTCCAGGCCATTGCAGCCTATATCCCGGAAGCCATCCCGTGCGGCGAGGACGCATCCCAGCGCCGCGCCAGCCGCTGCGCGGTCGGCATCGCCCACGCCGTGATGGATCTGCTGGCGATGTGCGAGCAAGATCTGCTCAAACTCGAACAAGCGTTGGCAGCAGGGATTGACAGCGCCGACGATCCAGCATAATCTGAAACCCTGACCCCCGCCCGAGTCCTTCGGGCGGAACCCCCCAAGCCTTATTTCATGCGGTTCTTGCTGCCATCATGGCGGCATGAACACGAACTCAAGCCAAAGCCCAATACACCCAGAACGCACTGCCGAGCAGGCGATGCTTTCAGACCCCTACGCGCCCTTTATGGCCTGGTCTGATCGAGTGCTCGCAAAAGCGCTTCACGGTATGCGGTTGCTGAATCAATGTAATCCTCCTGGATACCGCTGGAAAGCGCGCTTGATATCCATGTTTCGCTGCGCAGCAAAAACATTTCGGAGGATGGCATGAACAGACCCATTAGCCACCTCGTCATACACTGCGCCGCCACACCCAATGGCCGCTGGCACGATGTCCGCGACATTGATCTCTGGCACCGCCAGGCCGGTTTTCGGCGCAACCAGAACTGGCGCGCGCGCCAGAACGAAGAACTGGGCCATATCGGCTATCACTTTGTGATCTACACCAATGGCGCGGTTGCAACCGGCCGCCATCTGGACGAAGTGGGCGCGCATGCGCGCGGCTTCAATGCCCGCACCATCGGCATTTGCATGATCGGCACCGACCGCTTCAGCCCGGCCCAGTGGGAGAGTCTGCACAATGGCGTATCCAGCCTGATAGTTCGCTACCGGGGGGTGAAGGTGGTGGGCCACCGGGATCTGCCCGAGGTCAAGAAAACCTGCCCCGGCTTCAGTGTGGACGATTGGCTGGCCAACCAGATGCAGCCCCTGCCAGGCCATGTGCTGGGAGAAACCCATGAAGGCAAGTGAACTGATTACCGACTGTGGCACCGGCATGCTCTCCCAGAGCAAGCTGTGGGCGCATGTCTCCTACCTGGCCGCCACGCTGGTCTTTCTGCGCTGGGGGCTGTTTGCCGAAGCGCCGCCCAGCGCCGAGATCTGGCTGATCTATCTGGGTGTGGTCGGCGGGCATACTGTTCTCAGCAAGCTGCTGTCTATCCGCTACAGCGCGGGAGCGGCCAAATGAGCTGGCTGTTTACGCACTGGACCTGGCTGCTGGCCATTGTGCTGTTCCTGGCTGGCTACTACCAGGGCCGCGAAGACGGGCAATCGGAGATCCAGGCCAGGCAAGTCCAGGCGATCGAATCCGCCGTGCGGGCCGCGCGCGAGCAGGCCCTGCTGGAAGCCGAGCAAACCCATGGCCAGGCCGCCGCCTTTGAAGCCGACCGCGAGCAGGTGCGCACGGTCTATGTCCATGTCAAGGAAAAAGCCAATGAAAACATCGATCGCAACACGGGTTATAACGATTGCAGCCTCGATGCTGACGGCCTGCGCCTCTACAACGCCCGCCCCACTACAGATTTCACCGCCGCGCCAGCCGCCCGCCTCGCTGACGGCGTTGTGTCCGGATCTGCCGCCAGCGCTGGATGGCCGGCTGTCAACCCTGCTGCGCAACAGCCTGGAACGCGCGGCTCTGTATTACGAGTGCCAGGCGCGGCACAAGGCGCTGGTGGAGTGGGCAACCGCCACCCCGCCGACCAGAAAGAAATAGGCGATGGCTTGCCATGAGAGCGGAGGATTTCGCCCAGCAGCTGGAGCTGGCTGAATACGAATACACCCAGCGGCGCGCCATTGCGCCGGATGCGCCGCCCTCGCTCAGCCATTGCGAAGACTGCGGCTGTGAAATTCCTTTGGCCAGGCAACGCGCCATCAGAGGCGTGACCCGCTGCATCGCATGCCAGCAGATACACGAATTGACAACAAAAAGAGGATCGCGATGACCAACGAACAAGCCATGCTGCTGGGGGAAATCAAGGGCAAGCTGGATCTGGTGATTAAGAACCAGAACCAGACCAAGGACATGATCGGCAGTCTGGATGGCCGGGTACGCAAGATCGAGCGCCATTCGGCCATGACCGGCGCGGTCAGTGGCGGGTTGGTGTCGGTCGGGGTGGCCTTGATGATCGAAAAGGGCAAGCATGCCATCGGCCTGTGATGGCTTGCTTTCTACATGGCCTATTCACCCGATAAAGTAGCCGAGGCGCGCGCGGCTTTTGTCTATGAAGCGTTAAACCTCAAGGCAATCTCGCGCCGCTACAAGATCCCGATCAGCACCGTCACGCGCTGGAAATCCAGCGCGCTCAAGAACGGGGACGACTGGGACCGCGCCCGCGCGGCCGCCAGAATGTCCAGCCTGGGGACGGAAGCGGTTACGGCCACGGTGCTGGAGGATTTCATGCTGCTGTTTCAGAGCACCATGAACGACATCAAGGACAGCAAGGATGTCAAACCGCTGGAGAAGGCCGAGGTGCTGTCGCGCATTTCGGATGCCTATTCCAAGACCATGAACGCCGTGTCCAAGGGCAACCCGAAACTGGACAAGCTCAGCTTTGCCGCCGATATTCTGCGTGACCTGGTGCAGTTCATTCAGACGGACTACCCGCAGCACGCTGCGGCGATGGAAGAAGTGCTGCTGCCGTTTGGCGAGAGCATAGGCAGACGCTATGGGTAAAACCACGCGCCGCGCCTTTTTGCAGGAGATCGCGCAGCTGGCGATGCAATTCCGCCAGCAGATCGAAGCCGAAGTGGATGGCTTCGCGCCCGATCCCGCAGCCAGGCAGGCCCGGCTCAAGCAAGCCGGGCAAAATCTCGAATATTTCGCGCGCACCTACTTCCCGCACTATATCAAGGCGGCCAATGCCACCTTGCACGATTTTCTGTATCAGCGGCTGCCGGAGATCGTCGATAACGGCAGCGGGGACCATGATGTGATCGCGGCCCCACGCGGCAACGCCAAATCCACTCTGGTGACGCAGATATTTGTCATCTGGTGCGTGGTGACGGGCCGCAAGCATTACCCCGTGATCATCATGGATGCGCTGGAGCAGGCCCTGCCGATGCTGGAAGCGATCAAGGCCGAGTTGCAATACAACCCGCGCCTGTTGATGGATTTCCCGGACGCCTGCGGCCAGGGCCGGGTGTGGCAGGTGGGCACCATCGTGACCCGCAACGATGCCAAGGTGCAGGTGTTCGGCTCGGGCAAGCGCATGCGCGGCTTGCGCCATGGCCCGCACCGTCCCGATCTGGTGATTGGCGATGATCTGGAAAACGATGAAAACGTGCGCAGCCCCGAGCAGCGCGACAAGCTGGAGTCCTGGCTCAAGAAAACCGTGCTCTCGCTCGGCCCGGCCGATGACAGCATGGATGTGATCATCATCGGCACCATTTTGCACTATGACTCGGTGCTGGCCCGTCTGCTCGGCAATCCGCTGTGGCGCGCGCGCAAGTTCCGGGCCGTGATCGAGTGGCCGCACCGCATGGATCTGTGGGACCGCTGGGAAGAAATTCTGCTCAACCAGGGCGAAGCGGCAGCGCTCGCCTTCTACAGCGAACGCGCGACGCAGATGGAAGCCGGCGCCGTGGTCGCCTGGCCGCAGGCGCAGCCGCTCTACAAGCTGATGCTCAAGCGCGCCCGCGATGGGCGCCCGGCATTCGACAGCGAACAGCAGAACGACCCAGTATCGGGAGACGATGCGCCGTTTGCCGATTGCATCCATTTCTGGGTCAACCGGCTGAGCAGCTGGCGTTTCTTTGGCGCTTGCGACCCTTCCCTGGGTAAACAGGGCGCCAGCCGCGACCCGTCCGCCCTGTTGGTGGGCGGCTTCAGCCGGGAAACCGGGGTGCTGGATGTGGTCGAGGCGCTGATCAAGAAACGCCTGCCGGACCGCATCATTGAGGACGTGATCGCGCTTCAGGCGGAATACCGCTGTCTGCTGTGGGTGGTGGAGTCGGTCCAGTTCCAGGAATTCTTCCGCACTGAGCTGGTCAAGCGCTCGGCTGCGCGTGGCGTGCCGGTCCCGGCCAGGGCGATCCAGCCCAGCAGTGACAAGCTGTTGCGGATCGAATCGCTGCAGCCGCATATGGCCAACCGGCTGATCCGGCTGCACCCTTCGCAAAATACCCTGATCGATCAGCTGCGCCATTTTCCCAAGGCCGATCATGACGACGGCCCGGATGCCCTGCACATGCTGTGGATGGCGGCCACGACCCGCAACGCGGGCATGGCCTATCAGGGCGCGGGCAAAGCGCATAGACAAGGAGGCGCATGGTAAAACTGTTGGATATGCATGGCAACCCGATCGATACCGGGCGGCTCAAGGCATCGCAGACGGCCGAAATCCGGCATCTGCATCACGAATACGCCAGCCACCCGAGCCGGGGATTGACTCCGGCCAAGCTGGCCAGGGTCATGGATGCCGCCGAACAGGGCGACATCCGCGCCCAGCATGATCTGTTTGTCGATATGGAGGAAAAGGACGGCCATATCTTCGCCGAGATGAGCAAGCGCAAGCGTGCGCTGCTGACGGGCAGCTGGAGCATTGAGCCGCCACGCAACCCTTCCGCGCGCGAGAAAAAAACCGCCGCCGCGCTCAAGGAGCTGATGAGCGATGTGCCCAACCTGGAAGATGTGATGCTCGATTGCCTGGATGGCATCGGGCATGGTTTTGCCTGTCTGGAAATAGAATGGCAGCGGCTCGGTCGCGACTGGATTCCCAAAGCGATCGAGCACCGCCCGCAGAGCTGGTTCATGACCGACCGTGACACGCGCACGCAAATCCGCTTGCGCGATCTGTCGCTCGATGGCGCGCCCTTGCAGCCGTTTGGCTGGATTGTGCATGTGCACAAGGCCAAATCGGGCTACCTGTCTCGCGCCGGGCTGCATCGTGTGCTGGCCTGGCCCTACCTGTTCAAGAATTATTCGGTGCGCGACCTGGCCGAGTTTCTGGAAATCTACGGCCTGCCGCTGCGCCTGGGCACGTATCCAAGCGGCAGCGGGGACGATGAAAAGGACACCTTGCTGCGCGCCGTGATGCAGATTGGTCATGACGCGGCCGGCATTATCCCAGAAGGGATGGATATCGATTTCAAGGAAGCCGCCAAGGGCAGCCACGAGCCCTACCAGGCGATGCTCGACTGGTGCGAGCGCACCCAGAGCAAAGCCATCCTGGGCGGTACCCTGACCACCCAGGCAGACGGCAAATCGAGCACCCACGCGCTGGGCAACGTGCACAACGAAGTCCGGCACGATCTGGCCGTTTCCGACACCTTGCAGCTGTGCGGCACCTTGACGCGCGATCTGGTCTATCCGCTGCTGGT
Source organism: Nitrosomonas halophila (assembly GCF_900107165.1). Taxonomy (GTDB): domain Bacteria; phylum Pseudomonadota; class Gammaproteobacteria; order Burkholderiales; family Nitrosomonadaceae; genus Nitrosomonas; species Nitrosomonas halophila. Next base: position 48,008 of record NZ_FNOY01000011.1, on the reverse strand, counting down.
GCTCAATATCGGGGCCGTCGAGGACATGCGCCGCCTGCCCCGGTTCGTGATCGATCTCAAGGCCCCGGAGGATATCGGTATCTATTCGGATGCCTTGCCCAAGCTGGTCCATGTCGGCATGCCGATTCCGGTGTCGTGGGTCATGGACAAGCTGGCCATCCCTGCCCCAAAGAATGACGAGCCGGTTCTGCTGCCACCCCAGCCATTCATGGCCGGGCCACCGCCTGCGCTGGAATCGGCCACGGCAGTGGCGGCTGCCAGCCAGACGGGCGCGGATGCCTTCGACCTGTTCGGCGATGCGCTGGCCGGCGACTGGGAAAAGCTGACCGATCCATTGATCGTCCCGATCATGGCGCTGGCTGCCAGTGCAGCCGATTATGAGGATTTCCAGCGCAGGCTGCCGGAGCTGATTGGCGCGATGCGTATCGATGCGCTGGTGGAAGCGCTGGCCCAGGGTCAATTCGCAGCCGCCATTTATGGCCGGGTGCGCGATCAGCAAGACGACTCAGACGATTGAACGATTTATCAACCACAAAGGAGCAGCAATGCCAGAGCCTAATATTAATTTCAGATTTGATCAGGTGCGCGACACCATAGAAGACAAGCTGTCGGATGTGAACGAGTATATCCAGGAAGAGCTGTACGACCTGGAAGCGTCCGTGAGAACGCCTGGTCAGATTGTCGCCGAGGAAATCGCCAAGCGGGATCTGATCGTGCCCTTGATGGTGGGCGCGCCGTTTCTGATCGGGATGATGGCTGGCGCCATGCTGGCGCTGTCTATCTAGCCCATTTGACTGGTGCCCTCATGCGTGAGGGTGCCATTTTCTGAATGATCTGGCTGGAACCGAGCCACCAACTGCTGCGCGTGATCGATGGCGATCCCGCCGACCAGCCGGATTACCGCGCGGTCGGCAATGTATGGCTGCATGGCGATGTGGCGATTCTGACCGGGTTTCATGGCCAGCTGTCGCGGGCCGACCTGCGCGAGATCGTCACGGCCCTGTCCCGTCAGGGGGTGGGTTATATATTGGTGGCGCGTGCCGGGAACCATCGCCTGCCGATGGGTCAGCCACTGCACCGGCCCGGTGAGCCCTTTCACGGTTGGTGGTTTATTCCTCTCCAACGGACACCCGAGCATGTTTGAATTCAAGCGCCTGCCGCCCGAGGACGCAATTGCCTATTTCCGCCAGAAAGGCTACCGGATCGGATTCAGCTGGCAGGATGTCTGGCAGCAGGAACACCAGGCAGCCTTTACCGTGGCCAAGGCCATGCAGCTCGATATCCTGCGCGATATCCGGGCAGCGGTCGATAATGCCCTGGCCGAGGGCACCCCTTTTGAACAGTTCCGAAGCCACCTTAGCCCGCTGCTGATGGAAAAGGGCTGGTGGGGGCGCGCCGAAATGGCAGACCCGCAAACCGGCGAAGTCCGGGAAGTCGAGCTGGGCAGCCCCAGACGATTGAAGCTGATCTTCGATACCAACCTGCGCACAGCGCATTCCGAGGGCCAGTGGGCCCGCATCCAGGATCACAAGGAAGCTTTCCCCTATCTGATGTACGACGCCAACAACAGCGAACACCCCAGGCTGGAGCATTCGGCGTGGGATGGCCTGGTGTTGCCGGTGGATGATCCTTTCTGGGCAGCGCATTATCCGGTCAAAGCCTATAACTGCAAATGCGGGGTGATTGCCCTGACCGACCGCATGCTGGCGCAAAGAGGGCTGACGGTGGACCGCGCCCCGCAGGAAGAAACCTATACCTACGTCAACAAGCGCACCGGCGAAGTGCAGCAGATTCCAAGAGGGGTCGATCCGTCCTTCAACTATCCGCCGGGCGGTCGGCGCGAGAACCTGAATGCATTCGTCGCCGACAAGCTGGATGCAGCGGATGAGACGCTGGCTGCGGGCATGATCCGGAGCCTGGTATCAAGCGGTGAGTTCGGGAAATTCCATGATCAGCCTGAAGGCGTGTTTCCGATCGGCGTGCTGCGGGATCGGGATGCTGCCGCGATGGGTGCCAAGACGCATACCGTGCGCATCTCTGCCGAGACCATGAAAAAGCAACAAGCCGTGCATCCAGAAATTACGGCGGAAGAATACGGTTTTGTGCAAAGCGCCATCGAGAACGGCAAGCAGATTCAGGATACCAGCCGGAGCATGATCTATATCCTGGAACAGGATGGTTATGTGACCGTGGTGAAAGCGACCAAAACAGGGCGTGTCATATTCATGACCAGCTTCCGGCGTCTGTCTGCGAACGAGGTGAAGCGCAATGAAGAAATCAGAAGGCTGCTGAAAAAAGCTGAGTGAGGATGAGTGTGCGGGTGGTGGGGCCCCCCATTCCGGTTTCCCGGCAACCCCACATGATGCGCCGGCATCGCTGCCGTGCTACGGCCGGGGGAGTTTCACCGTGTCACACCCGCATGGGTAAATTGTAGGCCCTGAGGGCCAAAAAAACAAGAAACGTTAAAACGCATCAGAATTCGATTTAAGCGATTATTTTTATTTTTTGGTACCAAGGTATTGCTAGAAAATTTTAGGAGTTTTTAACGGTCGATTAACGCACGTTAACCGCCGTTAAATTACCCCAAAAAATGGGGGTTTGATCGGGTTGTATCCCGTTTTTTGGAAATACCCGAAAAACGGGTCATTTTGCAGGGGTTTGGAAGCCGCGATGCGGCCATAAAGGACAGTCGGTTTTTTCGCAATTTTTGATCGCGCGTTTGGTGAGGTGCGAGTTGCTGGCGGTCTGTGCCTTGCAGGTGTGATAGCAATATGCCGCCACGGCCAGTTTGACCGATCTCGGGTTGTCGCGCGCGCGCTCCAGCGGGCTGCGCTTGGCCTTGGCGGCATTGCGGGCGTTTTGTTGGCCGGTTGTCAGCCCATTGCGGGTCAACGTTTCATTCATTGGGGTCTCCTGCGTCTGATCATCGGTCATTGCTTGATACTGTCTTGCAATGATAGCATGTTTTTTACATAAGTCATTGAATAAGGAGGATTTAACGCTTCCTTAACCCGCCTGCCTGCCGTCATTAACATGGCGGCATGGATCGAAAACACTTCTTTCAGAATCAGCCCGCCGCAGCAGTTGGCATTGCCGCCTGCGCGATCAGCGTCACGGCCGCCAATGAAATTCAATTGCTGCCGGCCGGGCAATTCCGTGCTACCGATGGCCGCCCGCATGATGTGCCGCACTGGCAGATCGACGCCGAGCGCGCGGCCAGAATCATTGATGAATTCCTGACGCGCAAGAACCGCACCGTAGTCGATTACGAGCACCAGACGCTGCTCACTGCACAGAACGGCCAGCCCGCGCCGGCGGCAGCCTGGTTCAGTCAGATCGAATGGCGCGACTCGGGCCTGTATGCAATCGATGTCGAATGGACCGCACGCGCCAGCCAGATGATAGAGAGCGGGGAATACCGCTACATCTCCCCCGTTTTTACCTATGACAAACAGACCGGCGCGGTCAAGCGCCTGCTGAACGCAGCGCTGACCAATAACCCGGCGCTCGATGGCATGGATGCCGTCGCGGCATCCCAGATCAATCTTCTATATCCCGACAAGGAGAGTCTCACTATGAATGAACTGCTGGAGCAGCTGCGCTGGCTGCTCAATTTGCCGGTGACGGCGACGACCGAGGAAGTGGTGGCCGAGCTGCAAAAGGCCATCGATCAGCTCAAGGCCAGTGCGCCAGCTGTTGCCAGCCGCGCGGATTTCCATCTGGTGGCGCTGGTCAACGGCCTGAACGCGCAAATTACCACATTGCGGGCGGTTGCGGACAATCCGGACCCGGCCAGGTTTGTGCCGGTGGCTGCCATGCAAGCGCTGCAAGGCGAGCTGGCCAGCCTGAAAGCCGAGCAAAGCGAGCGAACGGTGAACGAGGTGGTGGAAAGCGCGCTGGCCGAAGGCCGATTGCTACCAGTGCAGGAAAACTGGGCGCGCGACCTGGGCAAGAAGGATCTGGCTTCGCTCACGGCCTACCTGGAAGCCAGTCAACCGATTGCTGCTCTGAGCGGCAACCAGACCGGCGGCAAACCGCCCGCAGGCGGTGGCGAGGGCGAGCCGTTGACGGATGAGCAGCTGACCCTGTGCCGCGTCATGAATATCAGCCCGGAAGATTTCCGCAAAAACCTGCGCCCGTCCGACTGATTCCGTCTGACTCAACTATCCAGGAGAAAACATGGCTTTATCAGCAGACCGCAATACCCCGATGCAGGATGGCGAACTGGTCAATGTACCGGTTGCAACCAGCGTCACGATCCACGCCGGCGCGCTGGTCGCGCTCAATGCCTCCGGCTTTGCCACGCCTGGTGCCGTGGCGACCACGCTCACCTATCTGGGCCGCGCCGAGGAGCGAGTGGATAACAGCGGGGGCGCAAATGGCGCGCAGACTGTCAACGTCCGGCGCAAGAAGGCGTTCAAGTGGAAGAACCATGGCGCGGATGCCGTGGTGCAGGCCGATCTGGGCAAGAACTGTTACATCGTCGATGACGAGACGGTTGCCAAGACCAGCGGCACCAGCACCCGCTCGGTGGCGGGCAAGGTGATCGGCATCGAGGCCGACGGCGTTTGGGTCGAGTAAACCCGGATAAACCAGAAATATCAATCAGGAGATTCTATGAAGAAATTGACAAAATTTGCCCTTGGCCTTTTTATGCTGGCGGTGATGGTGCTGGGTGCATTCGCTGTGCTGGCAGCGCCGGTGGAGGGGCTTGGATTGATGGCAGAGGGTGTGGAGCCGCTGAGCTTTGTTGGCTTCGCCGGCCTGTTGGTCAACAAGCAGACCATTGACAATGTTTTTGTCAGCCTCAAAACGACCTTCAACAACGCCTTTGGCGCAGCGCCGACGGTCTGGCCGAAAATCGGCATGCGCATTTCCTCGACGACCCGCCAGAACGATTATGCCTGGTTGTCGAAATTCCCGCGCATGAAGGAATGGATCGGCGACAAGCATATCAAGTCGCTGGAAGCGTTTGCCTACACCATCCCGAACAAGGACTGGGAGGCCACCATCGAGGTGGACCGCAACGATATCGAAGACGATCAACTCGGGATCTACGGCCCGCAGGCGCAGATGGCGGGGGAATCGGCCGCCCAGCTGCCGGACGAGATTGTGATGGCGCTGGTCAACGGCGGGTTCACGTCCCTGTGTTTCGATGGGCAGTATTTCTTCGATACCGACCACCTGGTGGCGGGCGCGAATGTGTCCAACAAGTTGACCGTGGCCCTGAGCGCGGCCAGCCAGGCGGCGGCCATCGCCAGCTATGGCGCGGCACGCACGGCCATGCGCAAGTTCAAGGACGACGAAGGCCGCCCGCTCAACATCAATCCGAATGTGTTGCTGGTGCCGCCCGCGCTGGAGCATGTCGCGCTCGCCCTGGTCAACAACGACCGGCTGGACGATGGCAAGGCCAATCTGTTCAAGGGCACGGCAGAAGTGGTGGTCGATGCGCGCCTGACTTCTGATACCGCCTGGTTCCTGCTCGATACCACCAAACCGGTCAAGCCGTTCATCTACCAGGAACGCAAGGCGCCGGTGTTCGTCGAGCAAACCGGGCAGGAAAACGATGATGTCTTCATGCGCAAGAAGTTCAAGTTTGGCGCGGAAGCGAGAGCCGCAGGCGGCTATGGCTTCTGGCAGCTGGCGCTGGGTTCGACCGGCGCGGGCTAATCCTGATGGCGGAGCGGGTAGCTCTCGCTCCGTCTGAAGCCAATGCATTTCGTCAGGGGTAACAGGAGACAACATGGCAAGAGCGACAGACAAGACAACCGAACCGGCAGCGCCCCAGGAGAAGGGCCGCGCCTTGCGCGTCAGAACTTTCGGCGGCCGCTTCCGCCGCGCGGGCTACACCTTCGGCCCGCGGCCTCGCATGATTGCGCTGGCTGATTTGACCGCAGAGCAGATTGCGCAGCTCCGGCATGAGCCCATGCTGGCCGTGGATGAATGCGGCGCTGACGACCAATGACCTACGCCAGCCTGCAAAACCTGATCGATCGCTTTGGCGAAAACGAGCTGATTCAGCTGACCGACCGGGAGCGGCTGGGGGAGGTCAACCAGGCAGTCATCGAACGGGCATTGACCGATGCCGATGCACAGATCAACGGCTATCTCTCGGTGCGCTATACGCTGCCGCTGGCAGCCCCCCTGCCGATCGAGCTGGAGCGGATCGCGTGCGATCTGGCCCGCTATGCGCTGTATGAAGACCGGATGATAGAAATCGTGGAGAAACGCTACCAGGCCGCCATCGCGCTGTTGCGCGACGTGGCCGCAGGCCGGGCCAAGCTGGGCGTGATCGACAGCAGCAGCATGCAAAGCTCCAACAATGGCGCGCAGATGACGGCCACCTCGCCCGCGTTCAAGCGCGGGGATTCGCAAGGGTTTATCTGATGCGCATACGCCTGGAAGTGGACGACCGGCAGTTGCAGGATGCGCTGAGCAGGCTGATGGCGCTGGGAAGCAACCCGGCGCGCATGTTGGGCGCGATTGCGTTCTACGGCGAAAACGCGACCCGTCGGCGCTTCCAGGAACAGGCCGGGCCAGACCGGCAGCCCTGGCAACCGAGCCTGCGCGCCCGGCTGCATGGCGGCAAGACGCTGGTGCAGGACCGGCATTTGCTCGATTCGATCGTGAGCCGGGCAGACAGCGCGGCCGCAGAATGGGGCAGCAATAAAATTTACGCCGCTATCCATCAGTTTGGCGGAGAGATCCGGCCCCGGTCGGCGCAAAGCCTGTTTTTCCGGTTGGCGGATGGCAGCGCGCGGCGCGTCAAAAAGGTGGTGATCCCGGCCAGGCCGTATCTGGGCATCGACACCGATGACAGGGAAAACATACTCGACATCATTAACCAGCATATTGAAAGGACAATCAAATGACCGCAGCCACCAATTACAAAGAAAACAAGTTGCAGGATTTTCTTTACCGGGGACAGCCATTGACGCCGCCAGCCACCTATCACATAGCGCTGATCCTGGCTACGCGCGGCTATTCGAACGATGCCCGCAATACGGCGGTTTCCCTGGGCGACACCATCATTCCGGCCACGCCCAACGGGCATATGTACCGCTGCACGACAGCGGGCACGACCGGCGGCAGTGAACCCAGCTGGACGACGACCCAGGGCGGCACCGTCAATGACGGCACTGCCGTCTGGACCGAGATGTACCCCGATTTCGAAGCGGCCGCCAATCTGCCGGAAGTGTCCGGTGGCGACTACACCCGCGCCAGCATCGCAGCCAGCCTGGTCAACTTCAGCGGCACCCAGGGACCCGGCACGGAAACCGCTTCAACCGGCACCAGCGGCACGACCAGCAACAATGTCGCCATCGATTTTCCCGCTCCGATTGCAAACTGGGGGGTGGTGGCGGCCTGGTTGACATATGACGCGGCGTCCAGCGGCAATGCCTGGGACTGGGGCATGCTCACACAACCGAAGACCATCAACAACGGCGATGGCGCGCCATCGTTTCTGCCTGCCAGCATGGCTTTCAGCATTGACTGACAGACGCGTTAAAGGGCGAGGGATATAACCCCATGGCTGTTAACTTCGGCGCCAACACCAGCAGGTACTACCGCGTACCGGGTCACGCGGATTTTACTCTGCCAACGTCTGGCTGGACGTGGATCGAGGTTGTGGAGGCAGTCGATCAGACTCTGGCAAACCCCAGTTATGTCCTAAGTACTGGCCAGTTCGCCGCGGCCAATACGATCAATCTATATCGAGGCAGCAACGGCTCAACCGCGCAGGTAAACGTAAACGGGCAAAGTTCCGCCACTGGGGCGACAGGCATACCCACCACCGGCAAACGACTGCTGTACACCAGTAATGTTGATGGCACGGTGAGAGTTGGAACTATTGCCCTCGATACGCTAGTCCACGCGATTGGAGGATCGTTTACCCAGTCGTCCGCATCAAACGGCGGTGACATCATCATCGGCGGCAGAGCGGATTTTGACACAGAACGATTCTGGTCTGGCGGCGTGTCCTGGCTGGCACTGCTTAACAAGGGGCTCACCCGTGACGAGTTGATGGCCATCGTGCAGGGCGAGTCCCTGACCGGTGAACACGGGTCCAGTATCGTTGAGTTGTGGGATTTTGCAACAGCAGACGCGGAGATCATCGGGCAATATGCTGGGCATATAGCGACCCGTAACGGCACAGGCTATGGCGCAGACCTTGACGACCCGCTGCCATATACTACCAGTGGCCTGGTCATTACAGACCCACCAGTGCCTTATGCGAGCGGCCCACTTAGGCCGCTGGTTGCGGCCATGCCAGAAAAGACCTGGGCCAAGGTCAACACTAACAGCTTTTCTGCTGCTTGGGCGCCGGCAGAATTACGACCACTGTACGGGGCAGGTAATCCAACGCCATCCAAGATAATCGAGGCGTGGAGCGGTTTCGCATGGGACAGCAACCGGGGCGACTTGATCATCTACGGCGGCGGCCATGCGAACTATTCCGGGAATGATGTTTATCGCTGGCGGGCAAGTACGTTGGAATGGGAGCGGTGCTCATTGCCCAGCGAAATAGAGTTGGTTCCGGATTCTTCAGCGGCTTATCAGGCCATTGACGGAGCGCAAAACGCCCCAGCCTCCGCGCATACGTACAGCAATAACACGTTCTTGCCTCGGCTGGATCGTTTCCTGGCGTTCGGCGGCGCTGTCTACAACTCCGGCAGTCATTTTGTTGCACGTGATGGCGATCCACTAACTACTCGTAGGACAGGCCCGTATCTGTTCGATCCAGGCAAGGCCGACCCTGACAAGGTAGGTGGTACTACAGGATCGCATGTTCAGCGCGAGGGCGCATATCCCGAGATCGTTGGCGGCGAGATGTGGGGCAACCGTGACTGGTGGGCCAATGCCTCCACGCTGCAACTCGTGCACGTCAACGGCGTGACCGCTCGTGCCGACGAGTTTGGCAAAGACGTTATTTATTTTGGGGCGCGACTGGGGACAACGACAGATCAGCATCTATTCAGGATGCAGATCAATGATATTAACGACCCAACAAAAGACAAGATCGGGCGTGTCGGTATTTACTGGAGCGGTAGTCCGCAATCAGCAGGGGCATATGATCCGGTAAGAAAAGTATTTGCAAGAAACGGGGGTGATAGCACTACCCCGCTGGTGTACTGGTCATTAACCGGTTCTCAGGTTGACAATCAGAGCGTGTCCGTCAGTACCGCTGCCGGATCCATGGCCGATTTCCGTGATTGGTATCTGGATTATATTGTTGGCAATCCAGACGCCACAATTAATAAGATCGGGCTGGATTACGATCCTGTACGCGGTAATTTCGTCATGTGGTTTGGTGGCGAAGCAGTCTGGCGCTTCACACCGCCTACCCCTTTAGCTTCCACGGGTTGGGTAGCTGAACAGGAAATAACGGATACTTCTCCGGCAGTGCCGCAACACAAGAACACTACCGGCATATTCGGCAAGTGGCGATATATACCCGGCTATGATGTGTTCATGGGATTGGAGGATAACAATGACGGTGAGGTTTGGGTTTACAAACCCGCTGATTGGGTCGCACCGCCGTTACCCGAACCCATAGAACTGGATGCCCAATCCAATACCCAAGTCACTGTATCTTCAGTATTGCACGGTAGCCTCCTGCTTGGGGCGGTTGCATTGGCTTCATCCGTCGCGCTGGCGGCACTGGCTGTGCCGGCCAGTTTCTCAGGTACGGCGACTCAGAAAACGGCGAGCCAGTCTGAGCTGACTACGGCGACGCATTTACATGCCGAGTCTTTCACCCGGCATGACCAGGCCAGCGCGCTGACGACGCATCTATCGCTATCGGGCGCAGGGGTGCAGCATTCGTCAGCCTGGGCGGGCCTGGCGGTGGATGTCAATTTGTCTGGCTGGGCCGGGTCGCACGCACAGTCTTTGGCCGATCTGTTGACCGGGGTCACGCTGTCAGGCCAGGCGGCGCTGGCAAGCAGCGCGCAGGCGGCTATCAATCTCGGTGAGGGTCTGTTCGGCCAGGCGCGTTCAGGTTTTGCCGCGCAGGCAGATTTGGCGGCCCATTCTCAATTTCACAGCGCTGCCCATGTGGGCGCAAATGCGGTCGCTGCGCTCAATGCCCTGCTCAGTTTGCAAAGTGATGCGCCCATGCGGGTGTTTGCGCAGGCGGCGATCACGCAGCCCTCCGAGTTTGCTGGCAGCGCTGGCACGCGCTTGTTAAGCGTGGCGGATCTTTCCACTTGGGTCGATCTGCATGCGGCGGCTGGCGTGAGGACCGATGCGGCCGCAGCTTTTGCCGCTGGCGATTCATGGCTGGAGGGCGCAGCGCAGGCCGATTTTTCCGCAACCGGTGCGTTGTCGGCTCGCAACCATCTGGCCGCAATCGCATCGATGCGCGCCGTCTCGGCAGGCGATCTTTCACTGAGGCCGGGTTTGCGTGGCGAGGCGGCAAGCGGCTGGCTGGCCGAGGCCGGGCTGTCGAGCGCGATTTGGTTCGAGTCGGAGGCTGTGGCGTCGATTGCCGCAACGGCCAACCTCGACGGCGCGCCCCGCTCGGTGCCGCAAAGCCCTCGTTACACTGTAACCGCTACCAGAAGGAATTATTGTGTCGCTGCCTAGACTGCGCGTGCTTTCCGACAAGGACCCGGCGGAGATTATCACGCTGACGTTCGATTTCAGCCGCTTGATGGATCGGATCGATGCGGTTGCCGATGTATCGGTGCAGAGCCACAAGGGCGAGGACGACAGCCCGCAGGCCATGCTGCTGCTCGATCCGGTCATTGACGGATCCAGGGTGTTGCAGCTGGTGCAAGGCGGGCTGGATGGCGTGTTCTACAAGATGCGTGTAGAAGTCCTGGTCGGGCACGAGCGCTATGCGCTGTCGGCCATTTTGCCGGTGCGGGTGCAGTGATGGCGATCAAGCTGTTCAACCCGGAATGGATCATTGCGCGGCTCTCTGTGCATGTGCCGCTGCTGGCCCGCTGCGCCGGGGCGGCCGGATTGGCCGAGGCCGCCTACGACATCAAGCAATTCCCATCGGCCTATGTGCTGCCCAGTGCCGAGCGCCCGGACGGGTCGCGCACTGGGACCATGGTGGTTTCTCAGCAGAACACGGCCCGGTTTTCGGTCGTCCTGGCGGTGCGCAATTTGCGCGATGCCAGGGGAGAACGCGCGCAGTCGGATCTGTTGTGTCTGCGCGAAGAAATCATGGCCGTGCTGCATGGTTGGCAGCCGGATCAGGATTTCGACCCGATCGAATACGCGGGAGGCCGGTTGCTGCAACTGACTGACCAGGTGCTGTGGTGGCAGGATGATTTTTTAACGGCGCATTTTATAAGGAGCTGAGATGTTTAACGATGCATACAAGGGGCGCGGCGGGGCGTATATCGTCGATCCCGAGACGGGCCAGCGGCGGCCGCACGATGGCCTGCGGCGGAATCCGGCCCCAGCCCAGAACGAGGCACCGGTACCGCAATGGGATGAGGCCAGCATGAATACGAACACAGGAGGGGATGCGCAATGAGCTTGAAAGCGAATAAGAAAATCATCCTGGCGAAAGTCGAAACCACTTACGGCACCGATGCCGCGCCCGTGGTGGGGACGGATGCCATGTCGGTGCTCAACTTCAGCGCCGTGCCGGCCAATATCCGCTATATCGATCGCAACCAGGCGCTGCCTTACTTCGGCAACCGGGGACAGATCAATGTCGGCGAGACCATGACCATGGAGTTCGATATCGAACTCTCTGGCGCTGGCGCGGTGGCTGATGTGCCAGGCTACGGGCCGATTCTGCGCGGTTGCGCGGCCTCGCAGACGATCACGCCCACGACCGGGCCGGTGACATATTTGCCGATCTCGGGCGGCGAAGAGTCGCTGACCTTCCATTACAACTGGGATGGCCTGATGCACAAGATGCTGGGCGCGTTCGGCAGCTGGGAGTTGCGCTTCAACGAAGGGCAGGTGCCGCTCCTGCACTGCACCTTCGAAGGGTTGTATGGCGGAGTGACCGATGCCAGCGTGGGTGCGCCGGATCTGTCGGCGTTCCAGCCCGCGCGCGCCATGACCAAGGCCAATACGACATTCACCATTCATGGCTATGCCGCGCCGCTGGCGTCGATGGTGATCACCCAAGGCAACCAGAACGAATACAAGAACCGGCCGAATTCGGAGTCGATGCACTATGTCGGGCGTTCGTCATCAGGCCAAGTGACGATCGAGCTGCCGCTGGTCGCGGTCAAGGATTTCATCGGCATCTGCCGGTCTGGCGACACGGGCGTGATTGCGCTGGAGCATGGCACCCAGGCGGGCAACAAGGTGCTGTTCAATGCCGGCCAGGTGCAGCTGACCAATCCGCGCTACTCGGAAGATTCGAATATGGCCATGCTCAGCATGGATATGAACCTGCGCCATACCGACGCGGGCGATGACGAATGGTCGCTGGCGACCGAATAACCCCCACCCACGAGACAAGAGGCAACAAGCATGTTCAAGATCGAGCAACAGAAAACAGTTATCTGGCCGGTTCCGGTCAGCATTCCCAGAGATGGCGGGCGCATCACACGCAGCACGTTTGATGCCGAGTTCGAGTTGCTGCCGCAGAATGAATTCACGGCCATTTATCAGCAAGATGGCGGCAATGACGAAGATTTGCTGCGCCGGGTACTGGTTGGCTGGCAAGGCGTGGCCGATCCGGACGGCGATCCATTCGACTACAGCGAGGAACGGCGTGAATTGCTGATCGGGATTCCCTATGTGCGCACGGCCTTGGTCAGCGCCTATCTGGATTGCAGTTTTGGCAAGGCAGCCGCAAGAAAAAACTGATGGATGCCGCCCGGCACTGGGCGGCCCGGCCTGTCCGCGCCGAAGTGGTGGATGCGCGGGCGCAGGATCCGGAAGACTGGCAACAGGCGCTGGCAACACACGAAGCGCAATTCGAAGAGGCGGAACATGACGGCTTTGCAGTCTGGCCAGAGAATGAGCAGGCGTTGCGGATGTTTCTGGCATTGCGCCACTGTTGGCGGATGGATTCCATGTCCGGGCAGTACCTGGGCATCGAGCGCCCGGCCATCGAGAGCACCTTGCGGCTGATGGGCGTCAAGCGACGGCTGCGGCGGGAGATTTTCGAGCAAATCATGTTGATGGAGGACGCGGCGTTGCCCGTGCTGAACCGGAAATAATATGGCCAATGATTTGGAAGTCGGCGTCAAGCTGACAGCAGACGGCAAGGGCTTGGTCGGAGAAGCCCGGAGCGCGAAAGAGGCCGTTAAGGGGCTGGGAGATGAAACCCGCAAGACCGGCCGGGAGATGGAGCAATCCGCCAGCCAGACCAGCGGCTATGTCAGAAACCTGAGCAGCCTGACCAGCGGGCTGGGAAGTGCCGCGCGCGCCCTGTCCTTGCTGGGCGCTTCCGGCATTGCCTTGGCTGGCATGCAGTTATTCAGAGGCATGATTCAGGAATCGGATACGGCCCAGCGCAACCTGCTGCGCACGGAAGCGATCATCAAGGCGACCGGGCAAACGGCCGGCTTCACTGCCGAACAGTTGCGCAACCAGGCGAAAGAGTTGGCGCGTGCAACCTTGCAATCGACCGAGGGCGTGGAGCAGGCGCAGCAAATCCTGCTGACGTTCCGCTCGGTTTCTGGCGATACCTTCACGCGCGCGACCGAACTGGCGGCCGATCTTGCGACCGTGACCGGCCAGGGGCTGACCGGCGCCATGACGCAACTGGGCAAGGCGCTGGAATCGCCGGTGGAAGGCATCAATGCCTTGCGCCGCTCTGGGGTGTCATTTACCGATGCGCAGCGCGAGATGATCAAGACGCTGGTCGAAACCAACCAGCTGGCCGATGCCCAGGCGATGATCCTGGACGAACTGTCCAGGCAGTATGGCGGCGTGGCGAAGGCCGAGGCGATGGGCTACGCGGGAGCTGTGGACACGCTTGGCCAGGCGTGGCAGGAACTGAAGCTGGCGCTGAACGATGCCATGGGCGTGGGCGACAAAGCGGGCTGGGTGTTCACCAAGCTGGCCGAAACGGTGGACTGGCTGACCGAATCGCTGCGCAGGATGTCCGGCGCCCAGGCATTGGGCGGTGTTCAAGCAGTGCGCACCGAGATCATCAAAACCGAGGAAAACCTCAGGGAGCTGGAAAAGCGTCGCGCTGGCCGGTTTGGTTTTGTGGTGTCGCAGCAGGAAATAGATTTTGAGAAAGCCAAGCTGCGCGAGCTGAACCGGGAACTCGCGCAGCTGATCCGCACCCAGGCGGAGCTGAAGGCATCCTCTAATGCGTTGATCCCGGCCAGAAAACCGCTGATCGACAGCCAGGAGGCCATGACCAAGGCGACCAAGAGCCAGGTCACGGAGAGCCAGCGTTTCCTGGCGGCGCTCAAGCGCGAGGTGGAGCAGCTCGGTCTCAACAGCATTGAGATCCGTCGCATGGAAGCCGCCCGGCTGGGCGTGTTGGAATTGGCCGGGCCGGAGATCGACGCCCTGGAAGAAAAAACCCGAGCGCTGGCCGAGCAGACCGAGGCGGTCCGGGCGCATGAAGCCGCGCAGCGCAAGATCGAGCAAGTGACCCAGAGCGTGATGACCGGTCAGGAAAAATACGCCGCCCGGGTGCGGGAGCTGGATGGCTTGCTGGCGAAGGGTCTGGGACAGGAAACCTACAACCGGGCGCTGAAGGATGCCGAGGCCCAGTTTCTGCAAACCAGCCAGACAGGTCAGCGTGCCTTCAGCGCGATCGAGCAGTATGCCATTCAGGGCGCGCGCAATATCCAGACGGCCTTCTCCCGGTTCTTTTTCGATCCCTTTAGCAATGGACTCAAAGGACTGGTGACGGGTCTGGGCAACGCGGTACGGCAGATGGTCGCGGAAATCGCGGCTATGAAATTCGCGCGCTCGCTGGGGTTGGGGAGCATGTTGGGGCTGGGATCCAGTTCCGCTTTTGCGGGGGGCGGCAGCCTGCTGGACATGGCCAGTTTGGGTTCTTCCGCATATAGCCTGCTGAATGGCGGGTTCGGTGCCGGCAGCCTGGCCAGCAGTTTTGCAACCAGCGGGATTGGGCAATCTCTGGGATTGTCGGCCAAAATGGGCGGCTCCGGGATGCCTTTCATGACATCTGCCGGGTCGGCGTTTTCAAGCGCAGCGAGCACGCTGGGCGCGGGGGCATTTGGCGTGATGGCTGGGTCCATGCTGGCCGGTGACAAGCAGATAGCGGGTATTAACGGGACGATATCATCCGCAGGGGGCGCGGCGATTGGCGCAGCCATTGCCGGGCCTGTCGGCGCAGCGGTTGGCGGAGTGCTGGGGGGCGCGGTCAATGCCATGTTTGGCAGAGGTCCGCTCAAGCAGCGCGCGACCACGCTTGAGGGCACGATCGGTGCGCAAGGGTTCGAATCGGGTGACATCACGACCGCTTTCAGGGCCAAAGGGGGATTGTTCCGCTCAAACAAAAACGATTTCGCGCGTGTCGATGCGCTGACCGGCGAGATCAGTACCGACAACAAGAAGCTGTTGGACTATGCCGCCGATCTGGCGCGGGTTTCCAGGGATGTGATCGGGTTGATCGATGAGACCGTCAATTCAGTTGGCAGCAGCCTCAACCGGATGGGCGAGGATCTGGGCCTGAGCACGGATACACTGAATGCGTTCCAGACCCAGATTCGCCTGGTTTCGGAAAACGGCCAGTTCCTGACCGAGCAGCAGATCGGCGAGGAGATTCAGCGCATATCGGATGCCATGGCGCGCTCACTGGTGCCGGGCCTGGATGCATTCAGCCGCCGTGGCGAGTCGGCATTGCAGACGGTGACACGGCTGAACGCTGAGTTCAATGTGCTGGCCGGTCTCGGTGCGGCGCTGGGCAACAGCCTGAACGGGACCAAAGCTTTCCTGCGCAGCGTGTCGTTCGAACAACGGTCGGCATTTGTCGATGCAGCCGGCGGCATCGATGCGCTGGCAATCAAGGCGCAGTTCTTCTCGGATAATTTTCTGACCGAGGCGGAGCGCTTGCAGCCCAGCATCGAACGGTTGGATGAGGAAATGGCCAGGCTGGGTTTGTCCGCCGAGATGAGCAAGCGGCAGTTCCGCGATCTGGTGATGTCGTTCGGCCAGGCGGGCGGCATCTCTCAGGCCATGCTGCAAGGGATGCTGAATGTGGCGCCGTTGTTCGTGCAGGTGAAAGACGGCCTGGCTGCGCTCTATCCGGCGTTGCAGGATACGACGGACGCCACCTATGATTTGGCTGCCGCCGAAAGCCTGATTGCTTCGACCCGTTCCGCGCTAGTGGCGGCGTACAACCGGGAGCGCGCGGCGCTGGAAGGGGTTGCCAACCGGTTCAAGGATCTGGCCACCAACCTGCGCAGCGCCAGCGATGCGCTGTCGCTGGGCAATCTTTCGCCCCTGACGCCTCAGCAGAGATTGGAGGAAGCGCGCCGTCAGTTCAACCAGGACCGGCTGGGCGCGAACGCGGGCGATCAGGATGCGCTGCGCCGGTTGCCGGAATCGGCGCGAGCGTTCCTGGAAGCCTCGCAAATATATAATGCGTCGTCGGCGGAATATGTGGCCGATTTCAATTTCGTTAAAAGCGTGCTGGATTCCGCCGCAAAAGTGGCCGACACCGAGGCGGAGATTGCCAAGCGGCAGTTGTTGGCAATGGAAGCATCGGTCGGCAGGCTGGTCGATATCGATGACAAGCTGGGCGATGTCAAATCGCTGATGAACGAGCTGATCGCGGCGGTGTTGCAAGGGCCGGGCAATCCTGCCATATCCAACCAGGCAATCCGGGATTTTGCCAGCGCGCCGGGTCGCACCAGCGACGAGATTCTGGCCGCGGCGGTCAAGCATGGTGTTTCGGGCTCGCAGCTGTCCGGGGCGCTGGCTGTCAATCAATCAGTGATCAGCCAGGGCAGCGGCGGGTTGTCGATATCGGATCAGCAGATCAAGGATTTCGTCTGGCAGAACATCGCCAATCCGCGCCTGATCTACGATACCGCCAAGGAATATGGCATCACGCTTTCTCGGGTTGCATCGGCTTCGGGCCTGCCCTACGCGGACATCGAGCAGTGGGCCAGGCAAAACAATCTGCCGATGTTCGAGCGCGGCACGGATTTCGTGCACAAGGGCGGGCTGGCGATGCTCCACCCAGCGGAGGCGGTCACGCCAGCCAGCCATATGCGGGACATGGCGCAAGAGATCGCCGAGCTACGGCGCGAGCTGGCGGAGCTTAGGCGCGAGCAGAACCAGCAGACCAGCGCCTTGATCAATGTCGCGGTCGAATCGCAGCGCATGAATGCGGAAATGATTATCCAGAGCAATCAGGATATCGCCGGGAGCGCAGCCTGGCGCGACCAGGCCAAGGCGGTGATGCGATGAGCGCCTTCACTGATTGGCTGTCAGATCCATCGGCGGTGCGCTGTATCCTGGTCGAAGTTGCGGTGCGGGTCGGCGGGGTCGAGACAGTGCGCTATTTGAGTAACCGCCCATTCCGGTCCAATGCCACCGATGCGCCGGCCAATACGGTCTATAACCCGATTGTGGTGGGGTCGTCTGTGCGGCTGGTTGAGCGGCTGAGTGTGCTGGAGACATCCGCTTCGCTGTCGTTTGGCGATATCGAGCTTGCCAACCAGGACGGGGCGTTGGACGACTGGCTGAACGACATTTGGAGCAACCGGCCCGCTGTGGTCTTGTTGGGGGATGTGCGCTGGGCGCGGGCGGATTTCGAGGTGATTTTCTCGGGGGTGGTCGAGGACATCGGCAGCCGTGCACGCGATGCGCTCAATCTCAAGTTGCGCGACAAGCTCCAGCGGCTGAACGGGCCGGTTTCGGAAGCCGTGCTGGGCGGATCGACTCAGAACAAGAATCAGTTGATTCCGCTATCGTTTGGCGAGTGCCACAATCTCAGCCCGCTGTTGGCCAATCCGGCTACGCTGGAGTATCAGTTCCATGATGGCCCCAGCGAGAGATTGATCGAAGTGCGCGACAATGGCGTGCCGGTGGCTGCCACGGCTGCGCTGGCAACCGGCAAATTCACGCTGTCGGTGCAGCCATTCGGCAAGATCACGGCCAGCGTGCAGGGAGACAAGCCGTCAGCCACCTGGAACAACACGGCCCGGAAAATCATCGAGCGTCTGGTGACGGGTTATGGGGAAACGGTGAACCGGTTTTCTGCCGGCGACCTCGACACGGCTAACCTGACCGGCTTTGATGCGGCCCACCCTCAGCCATTGGGCGTTTATTTGTCCGCCCGCGAGAATATGCTGGCGGTGTGCGGGGAGATCGCGGCGACGGTGGGGGCCAGGGTGGTCATGAGCCGGGCCGGGTTGATGCGATTGGTCAGGATCGAATTGCCGCCACCGGGTGATCTGTTTGAGATCACGGCAAGTGATGTGCTCGTGGGTTCGATGCGGATTATCCGCAAACTACCCGTGCAATCGGCCTTCAAGCTCGGGTTTGCAAAAAACTGGACGGTGCTGAATGCGCTGGATACGCGCATCCCCAATGCGCACAAGGATCTTTATGATAAGGAGTGGTTGACCGTTACGGCGAGCGATGCCACGACACGGGCAAATTACCGGCTCGACGCCGAACCCCAGCAAATGGATACTTATTTTTTAACGGAGCAGGATGTACTGGCAGAAGCCAGCCGCTTGCTGGATTTGTTCAAGGTGCCCCGTTTCATCGTGACATTCGATGCTGTCGCACGGCTGTTGCCGATGGAGCTGGGGCAAGGCGTGCTTCTGAAATACCCGCGCTTTGGGTTGACGGCCGGAAAAGCTGGTATGGTGGTCGGGCTGTTGCCCGATTGGGATCGGGGTTCTGTCAGTGTTGAGGTGCTGATCTAATGGCTACGACGGTTAACGATCGTGATCTGTTTATCATGTCGGGCACGAGGACCGAGCCTGTTACGTTGCCCAGCGATGTCGGGGTGGCTGGGGATGTCGTCGGCACCCTGAACGGGATCCCTGTCCAAGATGTAATCAATGCCGCCTATGCCTCGGGCGGAGGAGATGAAACCGAGGCGATCCTGAGCAACAGCGCGACCTCAATCGTGATGACCGCTTCCAACCTGTTCAAAACCGGGACCGGCTCGGGCGGCGTGTTTATCGGCGCGGGCGGGATTATCGGCAAAAACAGTGGCGGCGTAACCAAGGTGACGATCAACGCCAGCACTGGGTTGCTGACTGCCGAGGATGCCATTATCAAGGGGACGATCCAGGCCGGCAGCATCATCGCAGCCAGCTCGACGGTAGACGGCACCACGCTTGGGACGATCAAAAATGACGCCTATGAGGGCGCGCATGTGTCGCTGAGCGCGTCCGGACAGCTGATCGGCGCGGGTGGCGGACAGATTACCAATCTCGATTACAGCAATATCGGCGGGAGCAAACCGCCGGCCTCTGCAACCACCAATTTTTTTACGACTTCGAGCAGCAATCCCAGCGGGGGTGTGAATGGCGATGCGCATTTTAATAGCAGCACCAATGTCATGTGGTTCCGGATCGGCGGCACATGGCGCCGGGGCGGCACGATCAGCGCCAGCGAGATAACAGTCGGTACGCTGGCCGCAGCCAGGATTGCATCCAACAGCATCACATCCGACAAAATAAACGTGACAACGCTGTCCGCGATTTCGGCCAATTTGGGGACGGTTAACGCGGGGAGCATCACCGGCAGCGCTGGGATAGATATTACGGGACAGGGGGTTTTCCGTGGCCAGGGTCTGGCAGACGGGCAATATTATGCGGGCGTGTTTAATCCTGGCGGACTGAGTAATAGAGGAGGTGTGTACTGCCGATCGAATTCGTTATTGAATGCGGGAATATTGGCGACACATACCGGCAATGGCCGTGCAGTGGAGGGGTGGGCCTATGGCGGCAGCTCGTCTACCGGGGTATACGGGTCATCGCTCAATTCTGGTGGGCGTGGTGTGGAGGGGGTTAACAATTCGTCTGGCGGATTTGGTGTGATGGCAAGGTCTACCAGTGGCACTGCTCTCCGTGTCGAGGGTTCGATGCAGATCACAAACACAGGCATTGTGACCAATCTCAATGCAGACCGCGTGGACAATTATCACGCCACATCCTTTTGCCGGACAATCGGCAGCAATTCTGGGACGGCGACAGTCGGCAGCAGCCACTTTAACATTTATGTGTCCGGCATTTCCGGCGTAACCTCAACCGGGTCCGGTTCATCGATCACCATTCAATCAACGTCAGATAGCAGGCTCAAACAGGATATTGAGACAGAACCGCTCGGCCTGGCGTTTATCAACCAGCTGGCGCCAAAGGTGTACCGATTGATCAGTAACCCAGCGCTGCGTTATCACGGATTCCTGTCCGATGACATCCAGCAGCTATTGCCGGGGCAGGATGACGCCCTTTATTGGGAGGGCGTGGATGGCAGAAAGAATACCGATTATGTGTCATTGATCGCCCCTCTGGTCAATGCAGTGCAAGAGCTCTCGGCGCGCCTGGTCGCGGTCGAGGCGTCGTTAAACTAACAGGAGACATAACATGGCAGAAACCAAACCAGCACCGAATGTACTTATCCGTCCGCGTCAATTCCACTTGGCGACCAAGGAGAAAATAGTTGGCATTAACTACTACCCAGGCCAAGCGATTGATATTAATGTCGCAGTGGGCGAGGATCGCGGCGGGTTGTTCGAGCAGGTGCCTGGCTCGCATCCGGAAACCTATCAACTGAATGGCGACGCCCTGCGCCGCGCACTGGCCGATCAGGATCTCAAGGATTTATTGACGGCGCTGGAAGCCAGGCTGTGGGCAAATATCGATGAGATCAGGGCGGACATTGTGCGCAAACGCACCGAGGGCATCTGATCCATGCGCATGCTCGCGGAGGATGCCGTTAAAAACGCATCACTCACAGCATCGAGCACGGCCAGCGGGTTTTCGGTTGAGAATCTCAAGACTGACAAACGCTCGTCGTGCTGGCGCAGTACTGCGATTAGCAGCCAGACAATTACGGCTACCTGGCCTTCACCGCAGACGATTAATGCAGTGGGCATTGCCTTTGCAAATTTTCTGGTTGGTTCCACTGTGCGCGCCCGGCTGTTCACGAATACTGCTGATGGCTCCCCAGTGGTGGATTCCGGCGTGCAGATAATCAATTTTGTCTATCCGCCCCCAGCAGGATTTGCCGCAAATAATATGAGTAGCTTTGCATACGGCGGCGGGAATTACTTCTTCTTGCCTGTTACTCAGGCATCTGTCCGCAAACTGGAGATCATCGTAACAAACCCGGCCGGGGTGGACGCCTTCATAGAAATGGCTCGACTCGTTGCCGGCCAGGCATCGCAAATAAACTCAGGCATGAGCTTCGGCTCTGAAGTCGGATTCAAGGATCAATCCAGAGTTGATAGAACAGACGGAGGGGATACTGTCATCGACAGACGACCGGTATCAAAAACCATCTCCCTGGATTTGTCATTGCTCACATCCGCCGAACGCGCAATTGTGCAAGCAATTGCCAGACGCAACAGCGTGCATACCCCGGTCTTCATCAGCGCCTATGAAAAGACATCCGACTTGCCAACAAAGATGGATTATCAGATCTACGGATACCTGACAGGACAGCGAGGGATATCGCTAGAAAGTGCTATTTATAGCGCCCTAAAATTGGGCGTGGAGGAGATTTGAGAGAGGGGAAAAATGCGTTAAATTCAGTATCAAATGAAATGGCAAATCAGTATCAAATGAGATGACGTTTTACACTGAGCGAGAGCAAGAGTCGGAGTCCGGCGATCACTCCAGCACGCGCGCTGAAGAAGTTCGGAAATGTCGAGATTCGACAAATAGTTACATATACGTGGCTCCCCGACCAGGGCTCGAACCTGGGACCTGCGGATTAACAGTCCGCCGCTCAGTGGTTGATGCCTACAGCTAGCCGAAGAATCCTTACCTGTTTTTCAGCTGGTGTTGATGTGCTTGGAGTAAGCCGAACCAATTCCGAAAATGAGCTGTATTTGATGGGTCGGTTTTCTGGCTTTTCTGATCTGAAACAATCGGTTACTTTTTGCTTTGCCGAGCTAATTCCGAGTACCACCCCAGAAACCGAGCGGTGGTGAACGGCGGTGGGGAAACCGGCAGAAACGATCCAAGATTCCCAGAGTGGGTGTCCCGAGAAAACCGGATGGGAGTAGTCACCCTTGCACCAAAACGGCACCACAGTGGGCAGCTATGTGTGCGACGTGGGCCAGCTTGCGCACCTCTCCCAGGAACCCCTGCGGGCGGCGGACGGACCGACCTGCACCTAGACTTAGTGTCGATTGCCTGCACCGCATATATCGTTGCCCTCAATTTTTTTCAACCAATTGTTGAAGTCGGGAGGTCAAATTGGTTACCCGACGTTGTGAGCGTTGGCTCTTTACCGCCATGGCCAATGCTTTGGATTGTGCAATGATCACAACCAGCTGCTTGCCACGGGTGACGCCTGTATAGAGTAAGTTCCGCTCTAAAAGCATGTAATGCTGCATCGCCAGTGGAATAACCACCGCCGGATATTCGGAGCCTTGCGCCTTATGAATACTGATAGCGTAAGCCAGGGAAATTTCATCCAGCTCATTAAATTCATAATCCACGGTGCGATCATCAAACTTGATCTGTAACAAGCTTTCTTCAACATCGATAGAAACAACTGAACCAATATCCCCGTTAAATACTTCTTTATCGTAATTGTTCACCTGCTGAATGACTTTGTCTCCCGGCGCATAAATTGAGCCGTAGCGAGTTACCTTTGGCTCACTCGACCCATTTAACCGTTGCTGCAGTTCAATGTTAAGCGAACGTGCGCCTAGACCTCCTCGGTTCATCGGTGTCAGTACTTGAATGTCACTCACCGGGTCAAGATTAAATCGTTGCGGTATCCGTTCGAGCACTACCTGTATCAATTTGGTAAAAATCTCTTCTGGCGTTTCTGCATAAATGCAATAAAAATCACTCAATGCCTGAGAGCTATCGGATTGTGGCAAATGACCCTGGTTAATCCGATGCGAATTAGTGATGATTTTAGATGTTAGCGCTTGCCGGAAAATCTCAGTCAACCTGACTGTTGCAATTTTCCCCGAGTCGATAATATCTGCCAATACTGCACCGGGGCCAACGGATGGCAGTTGGTCCACATCACCGACAATCAATAATGCTGCATTGGAAGGAACAGCCTTTAACAACTGATTCATCAACGTTACATCCATCATGGATGACTCATCGATTACCAGGCAATCCAATGCCAGAGGAATTTCTTCGTTATGCTTGAAGGCAAAAATGGCAGGATCAAATTCCAGCAGTCGATGGACGGTCTTGGCTTCTAACCCTGTGGATTCAGAAAGCCGCTTGGCTGCTCTGCCGGTAGGCGCACATAGGGCAATGTTGACATGTTTGGCGGTAAGAATTTTCAGAATACTGTTAACCAAAGTAGTTTTGCCCACACCTGGTCCACCCGTGATGACCGTCACTTTATGCTGCAGCGCCAATTCTATTGCTGCACGCTGGGAGGTTGATAAAGTTAGCCCGGTTTGTTCTTCGACCCACGGGATAGCCTTTTGAGCATCAATGGCTCCCCATGGGGCTTTACCTTGATTGAGGCGAAGCAGATGATTGGCACATCCTACTTCCGCTCTATAAAGCGGAGTAAGAAAGACGGTCTCGTGTTGATCGATGGTTTCAGCTGTCAGATTGCCTTCATTGAGCTCCGCAGTTATCCCTTCATCAATAACGGGTGCGGGTATTTCCAGTAATTTGACCGCCATCGTACACAATGTCTCCCGTACTGCAGCACAATGCCCGTCGTTTGACCATTCCTGCAAAACATGGCGTACCCCAGCTTGTGCGCGGATCAAAGAATCTGGTGCGATTCCCAATTTCTGTGCCAATGTATCAGCCGTCTTGAAACCGATACCGCGAATATCCAAAGCCAGTCGGTAGGGATTTTCCCTCACCTTGTCGATGGCCTGTTCTCCATAGGCTTTGTAGATACGCACAGAGCGTGAGGTGCTCACGCCATGCGACTGCAAGAACACCATGATTTCCCGGATCACTTTTTGTTCAGACCAGGCACTGGTAACACGTTCTAGCCGTTTTTTGCCAATTCCAGGTAGCGTCAATAACCGCTCCGGTGTGAGTTCGATTACATCAAACACATCAGCACTGAAGGCTTTCACGAGTTTTTTGGCAAAATGGGGGCCAATGCCTTTGATCATGCCAGATCCCAAATACTTCTCGATCCCTTCCAAAGTAGTAGGCGGCACGATTTTTATAGAAACCGTTTTAAACTGCTGACCATGTTGTCGGTCATTGACCCAGAAACCTGAACATTCGATATATTCACCAGCCGTGACAGAAGCCGCTGAACCAATCACTGTGACGAGTTCTCTATGGCCCTTGACCTTGACTCGCAAGACACAGAAACCAGATGACTCGCTATGGAAGGTAACCCGCTCGACCGATCCCTGTAGTTTTTCCAGCGGATTATCAGCGCCATGAGGTGAGTGAGAGGATGAACTCATTCATTGACCGGTTGAATCAACTGCTCTCCCTGATTACTCGTCCGTCCCACCGCAGGCGATACTGGCCATAATTGCATTGGCTCGGCAGAAAGTTGTAGAAGGGATAAAAGCGTGTCGTCGGGTTGCTGGACAGGCGTCAGCCAGGCATCCCATACCTTGGGTGGAAGAATAACAGGCATGCGGTCATGAATGGGGCGCATCAAGGCATTGCTTTCTGTGGTGATGATTGTGCAGCTATTGATTGTGACTTCATCGACTGTCGCGGTTTCCCATAATCCTGCGAAGGAGAGTGGACCGTCTTTGGCGCAGATATAGTAAGGCTGTTTGCTTTTGCTGCCTGTCTGCAGTTTCCACTCGTAGAAGCCCGAAGCAGAGATGAGGCAGCGTTGCCTTCTGAAGGCATGTTTGAACATGGGTTTGGTTGCTAGCGATTCTGCGCGTGCATTGAACAGCAGCGGCAGCTTCTTCGTGTCCTTGACCCAATGGGGAATCAGTCCCCAACGCATTATCGTTCCTTCCAAGCCATTTCCACTGTCACGAATCGCTAGAATATTGCTCGTGGGCGCGATGTTATAACGCGGCTCGATGTCTGGCATCGATGCTGCATGGTACCAGTCTATCAGTTTGGAACGAGGGTAAGCTAAGGCAAATCGTCCGCACATATCGTTACATTGTTATTCGCCAAATGAGTGCTTTATACTGTAATTCCCATCATGACCTAAAGCATTCGCTATGACAACCATCGTACCATTTGATCGTTCTAGCACAACGACGCTGCCTTTTCTGCAGCCAGCCGCAATTGATCCTGCTGTTTGTATCTTACCGTTGCTACAGCATCGCATTTCCGCTGGATTTCCCTCTCCTGCAGAGGAATATGTAGAAAAAGGGCTGGATCTCAATAATTATCTGGTACGCAATAAAGTCGCAACGTACTTCTTTCATGTGGTTGGTGATTCCATGACAGGAGCACATATTCACGATGGCGATATGCTGGTGGTGGATCGGTCGGTTGAACCCAAGCACGGACACATCGTCCTCGCGGTGATTAATAACGAATATACGGTAAAGCGGCTATATGCTTGTGACGGTATCATCGAACTGCACGCTGAGAATCCAGCTTATCCACCCATTTGTTTCCAGGAGCACGAGGAATTACAAGTATGGGGTGTCGTGGTGGGAACAGTCGCTCGCTTTGTCGTGTGATATGGCTGCAGGCGACATTCCCATTAGCAAACCAATGTTCGAGTTAGTGAACGTCAACAACTTCTATATCAGCTGGAACGCGCCTTTAATCCGAATCTGGAGAATCAGCCGGTAGTGATGTGCTATCCAATAATGACGGCTGTGCAGTAGCGCGCTCCGATGAGACGGGCAAAGGGTGAATCATGCGGACACTGCGTGATATAAATATTATGACGCTAGCTAGAGCGTGATTGGCATGAAACGGTACATACAAGTTGATACCCAGGGTCGCCACCAGCAATCCACTGGAAACTACCTCAAAATCGGTATCCTCCCCTTGATCGTCCTCCCGCCGGACAAGCGTGCAAAATAATGCAATGGCGGCAATTCACTGAGCAGGGCAGGGGGGATCAGGTCGGCTTCTTCCTCTCGTGATTGTTCGCGGTATCCGGCATTGTTATCGTTCATCTCGGCATTGATGCCGTGATCGTACATGACCGACATGGTGCGTGCCTTGATTTTGGGTATACCATCTGCGATATATTGCTGGGTTTCCGAATCGAGCACCCGAAGCGCGATTTTGTTGTTGGTGTTGGCCAATACTTGCCGAGCCTTGTTTTCGTCGCCCAGGCGCGAGGCGAAGTCCGCGAAGGTTTGTGTCGCGATCGTCACCCTGAAGCGTGCTCCGCCACCTTTGTTCATCAGCTGGATCGTCGGTTGGTTGATGACCTCGGCCGCTTCATCGATGAATAGATTGACGGGTTTCATCGATTCGATTCCATAGTTGTAGCGGTCTCCCGCAACAGCGGTCAGATCGGCGAGCAGCAGTGATCCGATGGCGCTTCCGACTGTGCCGTCGGCAAGCGAGTCCAGCCCGATATACAATACCCTGTCCGCATTGATCGCTCTTGCGGCATCGGTGACGTTGCGCGCGTGTCCTGGCTGGAAATCTGGCGACAGTAGTTCTTTGAGCGGATCGCTCGTCAGCATGGACAGGATCGGGATCAGTGATGCGATCATTTTCTGGAAGTGTTCACGATTGTGCTCGAAAGTCGAGATCAAGCCATCCAGATCGATCGATTGTGCTTCATGGCTCACGACTTCCTTGTAAAAGCTGGTATAGGCGAGTGGTTGGTTCCCCCTGTACTGCTTCACGAACCGGTTGATTTTCGATTCCCAGTCTGGGATGTGGCGCTTGAAATGCTGGCGCAATGCCTGCAACAGCAACTCGTCCGGCCCGCCCTCGATATACTTTCGTAACTGCACCAGATTAGGCCGTGTGCCGGTTGCGATCAGCCCGTTCACGATGTCGTTCAGCACCTTCCAACCGAAAGCGGTAAATGGATCGGCACCGGTCTCGGATGGAATGAGCGCCGCGATCCGGCTAGCCAGTTCAGTTTTTCTGTTCCAGTTGCGTAGCGGATCGATACTGACCGAGCGTTCCGGATGGGCGGGGTGAAAGAACACGAAACGATCCGGTTGTCCGATCGCTTCGCAGACTCGGCGCGCATTATCGGCAAGCCCGTGATCTCCCTTCGGATCGATGATGATGACCGGCTCCTGGCGCACGATTGCCTGTGCGATGAGCAGATCGAGCAGCCTGGTTTTGCCGACCCTGGTCGTGCCGACGATCAGCGTGTGGCCGACAAGATTTTCGATATCCGCATGTAATGGTTTTTCTGGCGCCAACCCATGCAGCCAGTAGGCACCTTCCTTGTGCAGAATCTCCTTGCCGAACTGGTTCGCAATGCCGCGTCCAATCAGGGCATGCATTCTGCCTGCTTCGATATCCGACCACTGGAAGCCGCTGCCAAGCCATAGGCTGCGCTTCCTGATCGCCTGCTGGGCAAGCTTGATGACTTTCGGTATCGTGATGAACTGTTTTTCGGACAGATGGATGCGGTGAATATCGCGGTATCTTTTCCCTGCCTGAATACCTCGATAGAGCCCGATAACGGCGCAAAAACCAGCCAGAGCAGTGCCCAATCCGATTGGTACAGGCGTCGTGTAGGCAACGAGATAAGTCATGCCAGCGGTCCCGAACCATATGCAAGCCATCGGCCACTCGTGAATTTTGCGCCAGGGATTGTCGAAATCGTGAACGTCAGACATTTTCTCCCGCCAGCGCTTCAACCGCCGCGAAGACCTTGCCCGCTTCGAGAGCAAGTGTGTCCTCGTCGATCCGGTAGGCATCCGTTTGTTTGTCCTTGTATGGCTTCAAGGACTCGCCCAGTTGTCTTCTGACAGCCGTATAGCGCAAGAAAGGCTTCGATACCAACACCTTCGTGGTTCCCGGTAGACCGAAGCGTCTAACCGTATAGTTCCAACTGGAAACACAGCTGCCCGGATTGCAGCTCGAAAACAACCGGATCGTGCCGTTATCCAGGCAGAACAGCAAAATATATCCACCGCCTTCCGACGGATGGAGTGGCGGTAACTTGACGTTCACATAATCTGGCGGGCCATCGTATATCCAGCAATCGTTTGGCATGTTGGTTTTTCAACCTCGTGAGTTTCAATTGCTATTATGCCGGACCGGTGCTTGAAAATATCACCGAAACGTTACCCATCGGGCTGCTTTTCGGTCACGTTTTCCACCTGCCTTTTGCTAAAAAGCGCAGATGGAACGGGATAAAAAAATTTCCGCATCAACCGCCAGCGAGAATTTGCTGGTGCGGAAAATCGAAGCACTGCGCCAGAGAAGCAAACAGCTGAATCCCCCCGAGTACCATTCCACCGAGAACGTAGAAAATGATTCACCCACCGCATCGAGCAAAGGACTGATTCCAGTCCGTCACCCAGGGCGAGCATTCTTCCTTGCCGATCTGATCGATTATGCGTTGAAGGACGATAGCGCGAGTATGGAAGCGCCGATCTTCACGCTATCGACCAAGCCCGATCTGAGTATCTGGTCATGGGTGAGCAAGGATGGATCGAAGTCGATCAAAGTCACCCCCAGTGTGCTGGGAAGAGCGACGCTATTCGATAAGGACGTGTTGATCTACGTCGTGTCGCAACTGAACGAGGCCCTCAACCGGGGCCGTGAGGATGCCAGGCTGCGAGCTGTGCGCTTCACGGTGCACGATTTTCTGGTGGCAACCAATCGCGGCGTGAGTGGTGACGACTACCAGCGACTGCATGAAACCTTCGAACGGTTGCGCGGCACCATGATCAGTACCGATATCAGGACAAATGGCCGCCGCATCCGTGAGGGATTCGGCATCATAGACCGCTGGAAGATCATCGAAAAATCACCGGCCAATGAGCGCATGGTCGCGGTCGAAGTCACGCTCTCGGAGTGGCTTTACAACGCCGTGCAGGCATTTGAAGTGTTGACCATCCACCCGGACTACTTCCGTTTGCGCAAGCCGCTTGCGCGCCGCCTGTATGAACTGGCCCGCAAACACTGCGGACATCAAGCGAAATGGTCGATCGGTCTGCCGCTGCTGCACGAGAAAAGCGGTAGCAAGATGCTGCTCAAACAATTCCACGAATCCATCAAACAGATCGCCCTGTCCGATTATTTACCCGAATACCGTTTCAGCGTATCGAAGGCAAGCCGGTTGGCGAATGTCCGCGTGTCGTTCTATACACGCAACGTCAAACGTTTGGTGAGTGCATTGATTCGTGGTTCACCAAGTTAGTGCAATACGTGGTTTCACCTACCGTTGCCTGTGGATGGATACGTGGTTTCAGCTACCGGTGATACGTGGTTTCAGCTACCAGTGGTAATTCCAACTTATTGTAATGGCGTATGAATTTGACTGTTTTTGAGGGCGTAACGCGCGCGCGTTATTTAACTTATAAAACCTTTAACGTAGCGTTGGGAGGATAACAGATGGTTAATACTTATCGGCGTAACCCTTGGAGTACGATTCTTGTCATGCTCTTCTCGATCGGGTTGATGGCAACCTGGGTATGGCTTCCCAAGCAGATCGTCGAACAGACACGCGCTGTCGAGCGGCAGCAAATGGTTCATTGGGCGGGAGACATGGCCAACCAGTGGATAGTATCCAGATCGTCCCTGGCTATGATCGATTTTTCCAAGGAAGCAGAAAAAGCCGCTGATTGGTTGAATGGTGGCCGGGAAATCGACAGCTGGCTGCTCGATCGTATCTATACCACTTTGCTGTGGATCGATGTTTTTGCGTACCGGATGTATTCGCTGGTGATCTGGGGGTTGCTCGTCTTCCCGCTGTTGCTGGCCGCATCCGCCGATGGGTTGTATGTGCGGGAGATCCGCAAGACCATGTTCGTCTCACAGAGCCCGCTGCGCCTGAGAGTGGGCGCTTCCCTTTTCCTGCTGACATCGGTTTTGCTGTTTGTTTGGCTGTTTGTGCCGGTGCCATTGCCAGCATTGAGCGCGCCCACCATGCTGGTATTGATGGCCTATTCGCTTTGGATATGGATGGCGAATCTGCAAAAACGTATTTAATCGCGAAACAGAGCAGTTTTGTATCGCTTTGGCCAGGATTTCGTGTGCGCTTTGTTTGTACGATTCTGGTCATGAAACCCTATCTGATATCGATCCTGCTGTTTCCGTTGTGCGCCCAGGCGGCATGCTTCCAGGAAGCGTCACAGCGTTACCGGATTCATCCGGATCTACTGAAAGCGATTTCCATGGTCGAATCCAATGGCAACCATCGGGCGGTCAACCGTAACCGGAACGGCAGCCGGGATATCGGCCACATGCAGATCAATAGCAGTTGGCTTGGCAAACTCGGCCCATACGGCATCGACGAGCAGGCGCTTTTTGATCCCTGCATCAACACTTTTGTCGGGGCCTGGGTGCTGGCGAACAATTTCCATGCACTCGGTTACAACTGGAACGCCATTGGGGCCTACAACGCAAAATCCCCCGACAAGCGTATCCGTTACGCCCGCAAAGTGCAGGCGGCTCTCGATCGAATCGGGCGGCGACGGTAATGCGCGTGCTTTTGATTGCCATGCTCGTTTCGCTTGTCGCCTGCACGCTGCGGCCACAGCCGAAATCTGTCTGGGCGCAGCAAGAACAGGTCATACGTTTCCACGAAATTGCCTGGTTCGATGAGGATTGGCGTATCTGCGAGGTGGGCATCAATTGTCCGCTAACAACTGGTAAATCTCCCATTCAAGGGATGGCGATCACTTCTGCCATCGATCAGACACATCGAACGGACCTGCCCCAGACTTCTTCCCGGCCCATCTTGGTGCAGTTCGGTTTCGACCAGCAAAATCCCGATCTGCCGCTGGCGCTGGGTGATCTGCTGAAGGCGCTCGGAGACGACGATCGCATTCGCATTACGGGCTATACCGACAGTACCGGTGACAAGGCCTACAACCAGAAACTCGCCCATGCAAGGGCAAAGCAAGTCGCTGCCTGGATCGAGCGGCTTGGCGTAAAGAATCCGTTGGAAATCATTGCCAGGGGTGGTTGCTGCTATCTGGTGCCGAACGACACGGAGCGGGGACGCGCACGCAACCGGCGCGTCGAGATTCTAATCATTGAGAAGGAAAATCAAGATGAATGAAAACATCGATTCTGGCGCAAGAATTCCTCGAACGAAAGCTGCGATCAGGGACATGACTATTGCCGGGGCTTTTATTGCAATGGGCGTTTTGCTGCCGGGCGCGTTGTTTGAGAACGACTTTCAGACGCAGATCGGCGGGATTGCTTTGGGGATAGGCTTCGGCTGGCTGGTGAAATCCATTATCTGTCATCAAACATTGAAATCAGGAGTGCATGATGCGACTTGAGAAACGAATCTATGTGTACCTATTATTGCTCGTATCGTTGTGTGTCGCCGGTGATGCGGTTGCGGGGACGACGGGTACGTCGTTCAACGCGCTGTATGACTTTTTTAGAGACCTGGTGCTGGGGTTTGGCGGAAAGGCCATCTCGGTGGCCGCTGTTGCACTGGGCGGCATCATATCGATAGCCCGGGTCAATCCCATTCCGATCCTTGCAGGAGTCGGGTTTGCCATATTCATGCAATTCACCCCGGGAATCATTGAAGTCATCATGACCGCAACGATCTAGGAAAGCCGATCATGAATGGCGATGAAACTGGCTATATCCCGACGTCGCTCGACGCCCGGGAACGCTTTCTCTGGTGGGAAATCGACCAACTGGTGCTGGCTGTCATGATTTTTGGTGTGGGGCTAGCCATCGGAGCGGCCTTGGCCGGGCTGATCTTCGGTCCCGTGGCGGCTTGGCTTTATGGCCGGATGAAAGCTGGCAGGCATCCGAGATTCGCCATTCATGTGCTTTACTGGTGGCTGCCCGGTAGTCTGTTTATCCAGCCGAAGTCTTTGCCGCCTTCCGGATTACGTTATTTTCTGGGGTGAACATGTTATTCAAGCGTTACCTCCTCGAGCGGGACAATGCCACGCAGGAAATTCGCTTCATGCGTATCCTGTCGGCCGTGCTGGTGTTGATTGCGCTCATAGAAGCCATGGCGATTGGCAACCTGATCGGAGAAGCGCGCACCATACTCGTGCCACCCCAGATCAAGCAAAGCTTCTGGGTTTCATCCAGCATGGTTTCCAGGGAATACCTCGAGGAGATGGCTTACTGGTATGCGGGACTCGCGCTCAATGTGACGCCTTCCGGCCTGAATTATCAGAATGAACTGTTTCTCAAATACGCACTACCTTCCGAATTTGGACGACTGCAAGCCGAAATGGCGTCACGCTCTGAATTCCTCAAGAAAAACCAGGCCTCCTCGCAATTCTCGGTGCAGGACATTACCGTCGATGATCGGCATCTGCGGGTGGCGCTCAACGGCAAATTGCATACCTGGGTATCCGACAAGCGGGCTGGCGAGCGTGATGCCACGTTCATGATCGGTTTCAAATATCTCAATGGAAAACTATATGTTTCAGATTTCAGGGAAACGAACCGGCAAAATCTGTTTGATATCGATGCTGCTACTGCTAAGCAGTCTTGATGCGTATGGCGCGCAGATACTCGAAGGCGATCCGGACGAAACCATGCATGCCGTAATATCCCGCGATGAACCGACACTTATGCGCGTGGAAGGCACTCGTATCCGCCGGATTTACGGTGCCGAGGGGGATTTTACCGTGACCGCCGACCAGGATGCGGGTGCCGCCTATCTCAAACCCGCGACCGACAAGCCCAACATCAGTGCTTTTGTTTCAGACGAATCGAACCGAACCTGGAAACTGTTGCTGTCGGTGATCGATACGCCCTCGGATACCATCGTGATCAAGGGGCGGTCACCGCAAAAAGCGTCGATGGCGGGGAAGGACATGGAACGCAATCGCGTGATCAAGCATATGTTGCTGGCGCTGGATTCGGAGCAAGCCATCATGGAAACCCAATCAACCAATCGAGTTGTGCCATTGTGGCATGACGCGATGTTCGTGCTCACCAAATTGGTTGAAGGGCCTTACAGGGGAGAAAAGTACCGCCTGACGAATATCTCCAGCAAGCAGATGGTGATCGACGAGCGGGAACTGTACCGGCAAGGGGTGGTTGCGGTATCGGTCGAGCGTCCGGTGCTGAGTCCTGCCGAAACCTCGGATGTATATGTGATCCTGGAGCGGACTGATGAGTAACGCCAACGGGCCGGATTACACGGATCGCCTGAAAAATCTTTCCGTCAGATCCAGGCAGTATCTGTTGCTTGGCATGTTGGCGGCAGTATTTTTTACACTGGTTTTTGGTGGGGTTTATTTGTGGGACAGGCAGGAGCCGATGCTTCCGCAGGCTATGGAGCAGAATTCTGGCACCAGAAGTATCGTGGCACCCGGCGCGCAGATTGATCCACGGGAAATCTGGATGACGCAATCCTCGCAGCAACTGAAGGAAATGGATGAAATCATCCGCTCGATGCGGCAAAAAATTACCGAGCTGGAACGAAAAACAGGCGAACCAGCCATTCAACCCGGGAATTTTTTCGCACCGCTGCCAGCGCCATTGCCACCGGAACCCAGTGTGCCGGAGCCTGAGAAAGTCGTTCACATGCCCGCGCCCCAACCGTATTTGCCGGAACCACTTCCTGAATCGGCGATACCACCCCTACCGGGGATTGCCGTATTCCAGATCGCAACCTCGCCCAGCATGACTGATGGTGAGGAGAAGCCTGCAAGCCACAAAACCTACATTCCATCCGGCACTTTCATGCGGGCCGTTCTGCTGGGCGGAATGGATGCGCCAACGGGTGGTCAGGCACAGAACAACCCGATGCCGGTATTGCTGAGAGTCCAGGACAACGCCTTTCTGCCCAACCGTTACCGGGCAAAACTCAAGGAATGCTTCATGCTGGGCTCGGGTTTCGGCGATATCAGTTCGGAGCGTGCTTATCTCAGACTAGAATCGCTTTCCTGTACGTTGAAAAACGGAGCGGTCATCGACCTCGCTGCCAAGGGCTATATCGTGAGCGAGGATGGCAAGGCGGGGCTGCGCGGAAGATTGATCAGCAAACAGGGCCAGGTCATCGCCAATGCGCTCATGACAGGAATCATTTCTGGCATCGGGCGTGGCCTGCAGCAAAGCGCGACATCGTTCAGCACCAGTCCGTTGGGCACAGTCGGCACCATTTCGGGTACGGCCAATCAGTTCCGGGCGGGGCTTGGGGCGGGAATCGGGCGATCGCTTGACCGTGTTTCCCAGTATTACATCCGCCTGGCGGAGCAACTGTTTCCGGTCATTGAAATCGATGCGGGGCGGGTCGTGGAAGTGGTGCTGACCAAGGGGATTGAATTTGAGTTGGGGCCGGAACAGGATTTGGTGGATTTTGGCGCGTTGCGCGGAAAGCCGCGCAGAATCATGGAAGAGGAAGGTTAAAGTATGGCTACAAGACCTATTGCCTGGGTTCTGGGTATGGTGGTCAGCCTGTCTGTTCAGGCGACGGACACGGCAACCGAGGTGGCGCAACGCCTGCGAACACTATATCCCGCAACGACCATCACGCGCGTGAATGAGAGCCGGATAGCGGGTCTTTTCGAGGTTGTCATGGGCAAAAATATCGCTTATGCCGATCCAAGCGCTCGTTACCTGATTTTTGGTCATCTGTTTGATATGGCCGAGCAGCGGGATTTGACCGCAGACGTTTTGGCAACCTTGAACCGGATCGATGTCTCGGTACTGCCGATCGAAGATGCCATCGAAGTTGTCCGGGGCCGGGGCGAGCGCAAGTTGTTCGTTTTTTCGGATCCGGATTGTCCCTATTGCAGGCAGTTGGAGAATGAATTGCCGAAGCTGGACAATGTATCCATCTATACCTACCTGTTCCCGATCGCGCAATTGCATCCCGATGCATGGGATAAGGCCCGCCGGGTCTGGTGCGCCCAGGACAGGGTAGCCGCGTGGGAGGCATTGATGCACCAAGGTAAGCTGCCGGAAAGTGCGGATGAGAGCGACTGCGAGCACCCGATTGCGCGAAATATTTCGCTTGCCGGGCGGCTTGGCATCGACGCTACCCCCACCTTGATTCTGGAGGATGGCACCCTGCTGCAGGGGTACCGGTCTGCTGCTGAAATAGCAGCACTATTGACCGAAGGAGCCCGGCCTTGAAGCGGCACCCGGACTTTCTGGCCGTACTGTTGCTGAGTGGCTGTTCCACGTTATCCGGCCTGGACAGCCAGAGCAAGTTCTCGTGCAAGGCCCCTGATGGGATTTCCTGCTCGTCGTTGTCAGGTGTCTACGCCAATGCAGTCGAGGACAATCTGCCAGGACTGCAACAACCTGCCGTGAAGGCGCAGGCAGAAAAACCGCGCATTGATGAGACACTGCCTGCAGCGTTCTCCATCACGCGCGCATCGCCTTCCATCGTCGGCCAAACGCCCGTTTCTGGTGAGCCTGTCCATACCAGGCCAAAAATACTGCGCATATGGTTGGCGCCCTGGGAGGATGCGGACGGTGATCTGCATGATCAGTCCTATCTTTATATGGTGGCGGATTATGGCCGCTGGATGGTCGAACACAACCGGCAGCGCATCATCGATTGGTATCGCCCCACGACCTTGAAAACCGGTGAAATCGGCAAGGATGCCAGCCACCAGGACAAGAAGACGGGATGGCCGGGCGGTCATTTCACTGCTCCCGCTGCCCCGCCACAGAATCAGTATCCAGACACTCTTCCACGAGAGGACATGTACGATCTGGAGGATCCGTTTTGAGTGTACTGGCCAATCTGAAAACGATATTTCTGGGCGAGCGGTTCGACCCCGCCGATGCGGTCCCTCGCAAACTGCTTGAACAGCTCTCGACCATTCCGCGCCTGAGCGGCATGCTTCCCTATTCGTCCTGGCTGCCAGAAGAGAAATTGTTCGTGCTGGATCAGGGCGCATTCAGTGAGAAACCGATGCAAAATCTCGGTTTCTGCATCGAGACACATCCGCAGACCGGATCCAATGAAGAAATGGAGAGGGTGCTGACCAGTTTGTTTCTCTCGTGTCCGGCAGGCACTGGCATACAGATTTCCCTGTACGCCAGTCCGCATATTCTGCCGGTATTGCGAACACAGTCGACTTTCCTACCCATCGACCCCGAACCTGGTGGGTCGCGCAGCCAGAATACCTTTCGCAGGTTGTCACGCCGCCGCATCGATCATTATCTGAGTGGTACCGGTAAATCATTTTTCTCCAATCATGCCTATCTCTTGCGCGATTTTCAGTGCGTCATATCGATTACCTTGCCGCTCGATCCGGAGAACGTGACAGATGTCGAAGAAGCGATCCGTATCCGGGAAAGCGTGCATTCTGTCTTGCGTTCTTCGCTGCTGCCCGGCAAGGACTGGGAGCCTTCGAACCTGATCAATTTCGTGGCCGATTTTTTTGATCATGAACGTATGCTCGGCAGGCGGCGCAAAGTGATCGAGTACGACGAGACATTGCCGATCCGCAAGCAGGTTTCAAACACCGAGGTTGCCTCGGCGGTCGCAGATAGCTTCATCAAGTTTCGGAAGAACGGCGGGGTGGAGACGGCCTTGCAATGTTTCTCGGTCATGCAGTATCCGAAGTATTTCCGGCTCGGCAACATGGATGCGCTGATTGGAGATTACTTTCGGCTCTCTCTTGCGATTCCCTGTCCATTCATGATCACGATGGGCGCCATCGTTCTGGATTTCGAAAGTGCCAAAACCAAGGCGCAGATGAAAGCCGCGCGCGCAACACAAGCGGCATCGTCCGTCATGGCACGGTTCCAGCCCGATCTGCAGGACCGTAAACGGGACTGGGATATGGTGTTGCGTGCGTTCAGCAATGGCAGAAACGTCGTGCAGATGTTTCACCAGGTAACGCTGGTATCCAGAAGGGAGGATGCCGCGCGCTGCGAGCATGCCGTGCGCGCGGTCTGGCAGGCGCGCGGGATCGATCTGTCGAAGGACGTCTATCTCCAGCACCATGCACTCGTCGCGGCCTTGCCCTGTACCTTGACCCAGGCGATGCAGGCCGATCTGAAAGTGTTTGGACGGGTTGGCACCAAGACAGCGGACAATGCGGTGATGACTGCGCCGCTGATCGCTGAATGGAAAGGCACCGGGACACCGATACTGACGCTCTTTGGCCGGCGCGGGCAGATCATGTCATTCGATCTTTTCGACAACAATAGCGGTAATTTCAATTTTGCCGTCGCGGCCTTGTCCGGTTCGGGTAAATCGGTGCTGGTCAATGAGATGGCGTTTCGCTATCTGGGCACGGGTACCAAGGTATGGATCATCGATATCGGCCGCTCCTACAAGAATCTGTGTGAAATGCTGGAGGGTGAATTCATCGAATTCACCGACGAGCGGCGCAACCGGTTATGCCTCAATCCGTTCTCCATGGTGATGGATATCAATCACGATATGGAGCTGCTGCTCCCGCTGGTCGCCCAAATGGCCAGCCCGCAGGAGAAACTGGACAATTACAGCTACTCCATTCTGGTCTCCGCGATCAAGCGCGTGTGGGATCAGAAAGGCAAGTCAGCCACGATTACCGACATTTATGATTTTCTGAAATCGAACGAGCCTTCGGAGAACGAAGAGAACGTGCGCGATATGCACCGCCTGGCGGCAGCGCTCGAACCCTATACCCGGTATGGCATCTATGCTTCCTATTTCGAAGGGGAAGCGAACATCGCGTTCACTAAAAATCTCATCGTGCTCGAGTTGGAGGAGCTGAAGTCCAAGAAAAATCTGCAGTCGGTCGTCATGCAACTGGTGATGTACCGCATCACCCAGGAGATGTATTTGGATCGATCATTGAAGAAGCTCGTCATCATCGATGAGGCGTGGGATTTGATGGGACAGGGCGCCAGCGCCTCGTTCATCGAGGCGGGCTACCGGCGTGCACGAAAATACGGGGGTGCGTTCGGCACCATCACGCAATCGGTCGAGGATTACTACAAGACCGATGCGACCCGTGCCATGATCGAGAATGCCGATTGGCTGTTTTTGCTTCGGCAGAAACCGGAATCCATCGAGCGCCTGGGCAAGGAAGGCAAGCTGTCTCTCAATGAGTGGACCCGGCGTCAGATGGCCAGTGTGACGACCGAGCATGGTTTGTATTCGGAAATCTACGTGCATTGCCCGCTGGGGTCCGGTGTCGGACGCCTGATACTCGATCCATTCTCCATGATGCTTTATTCGACCCGCGCCCAGGACTATGAGGCCATCAAATCCCTGACCAGGCAAGGCATGTCGGTGGCCGAAGCGATCGAGACACTGTTGCAGCGGAGCTGTGATCCGTCATGAAAGGGTTCGTCATCACCTGGGTGTTCAGCGTGCTCGCAAGCTTCATCGTCGGTAGTGCCTGGATTTATACGCATCCGTTTCCACGATTTGTGACGGTCGATGTCGCGAGCCTGTTCAACGAGTCGGCAGCAGCCTTCGCCAAACGACAGGATGAATCCGCCATGCTGGAAGCCCAGGCACAGGCGATCAGGATCGACATCGCCTTGCAGCAGCTGGCGGATTCTTGCCGATGTTCCGTACTCAACGCGGCCAGTCTGGTGAAAAAACCAAGCAATGCTGTCGAGGGTGCCCCCATTCCGGATATGACCGAGTGGGTCAGACTGCGCATGGGAGCGAAATGAGATGATTTTTTTTATTCCCATTCTGTTCTTTCCGTTTTCTGCTTGGGCGTTCGCGAATGCTTCCAGCATAGACTATCCCTCTGCCTGGCATTGCGACCACTCGAAATTCATCTGGTACTGCGAGGTTGGACCGGAAGAACGTTCCGAACCCTCCGAAGAATCGGCTACACCCCAGGCACGGGCCATTCAAAAACTGGAGGCCTTGCAAAAGGCGCTGAAGGGCAGACGTGCGCTCGCCATTCTGGAGCCCACTCCAGAGAATGTAGCGGCCTACATCGATTTGCAAAATCACTCCATGGAGATGGCATCTGTTTTCTCCGATGTCTGGCGGCGGGTGATCTGGCAGACACCGGCGCTCAATTATGAATTGAAGCGCCCGGTCAACAATGCGGCACTCGATGTTCATCGACAGACGCGCCGGGCGGTCCGAATGGATACACTGGAGAAGCTCGGCAAGGAGTGGGGGATTTTCTTCTTCTTTCGTTCGGATTGTCCATACTGCCATGTCATGTCGGAAACCCTTGCCTGGCTGAGTCAAACGCACGGGATCACGATTTTCCCGGTATCGCTCGATGGAGCTGGGTTGCCCCGGTATCCGGCACCGCGCCGGGACAATGGCCTGGCTGCAAGGCTGGGTGTGGAGGAAGTGCCGTTGATGGTGCTGGGCAATGTGCGCGACAAGCGGCTGGTGCCATTGGGTTCCGGCGTGATTTCGTCGCAGGAGATGATCGAGCGGATTCATATTCTGACTTCGACCCAGCCGGGTGATGCCTATTGATGGCATGATTGGAGAGACCCATGCGCAAAGCCTGTTTTATCCTGACTCTGATTCTGGCAGCATCGAGTAACCCCGCGCTTTCCAACATCAGCGCGGATATGAATGCCTGGTTCAATGCAATGGGTGTTTACGGCAACGTCACGACACCCCAGGCAGTCAAGGGACAAACCGGATCGTTTTATAGCGGTGGATCCATTTATATGCGTACCCCAATGGTCAGCTATCAGTTGGCGAGCCTTGCGCCACCGACCTTTCGGGCCGGTTGTGGCGGTATCGATTTGCATGCGGGCTCGTTCTCGTACATCAATGTGGACCGTTTTACGGCGTTGCTGAAGAACATCGCCAACAACGCACTGGGTTATGCCTTCATGATCGCCGTGCAGTCCATTTCGCCGGATCTGGCCGATTTGCTCAAGAGTCTGCAGCATGTCGCACAAAATGCGAACGG
The DNA here is from genome assembly GCF_900107165.1 of Nitrosomonas halophila. Classification (GTDB taxonomy): domain Bacteria; phylum Pseudomonadota; class Gammaproteobacteria; order Burkholderiales; family Nitrosomonadaceae; genus Nitrosomonas; species Nitrosomonas halophila. The sequence continues at coordinate 8,092 of NZ_FNOY01000011.1, read as the reverse complement.
CTTGCTCAACATGAATTCCTGCCGAGCGGCGGAGGCACTCGTTGGCATGACGCCGCTGCCGCAGATGGCGCAGCAAGCCAAGGAGCAGATCAATGCACAGAGCAACGGTGCCACGATGCTCAACAAATTCAATGATTCCCTGGATGGGTTGTCGTCTTGGATGAGCGACTTTGCCGCGAGAAAGGAAACATTGCAGGACGCCTCCAATGCCGATCCAAAACTGAAGGCCTATCTCAATCCAGGCAACGTTGCCTGGGAGGCCATGCGCAGCCTGAACGCGCCGGAGCACATCAAGGAGCTGATGATGAGCTTGGTCGGGACAGTCATCGTCAGGGGCACGGGAGAGACAGGAAACGAAGTGCCGCAATTGCATTATTTTGGTAGAACGCTCGAATTCAAGGATCTGATCGGCAATGTTGCGGAGCATGGCAAAAACATTACGGTGTGGCGCTGCGCGGGCAACGATTGCGAAAATGTGGTTGAAGACAGTGTCAACATCATTCCGTTTGCCTGGCGTGTCCGGGAAATTGTCAAAAAAGGCATTGGCAACATCGATACGCGCGCACCCCAGGGTTTCAGTGATACGGAGAAATTTTTTCTGACACAATCGGCCACGCCACTTTGGAAACTGTTGTCGATGGCGGCCTCCATGCCTTTTTCCTCGGCTGCGCTCGATGAATATTCGGAAATCATTGCGACCGAGGTCGCTTCCAATTTCATGACGGCAGCGCTCAGGGAAATGAATAAGGCGTTGCTGAATGCGCGCGGGTTGCAGGATGCCGTTGCCGTCAAGAATATCGAAAAACTTCAGGAAGATTCCCGGGTGGTTCAGCAGGAGATGGCCGACAGTGTGGCGAATGCCTACCAGAAAGGCATCGGAATCGCACAGCAAGCCAGAAACCTCCAACTCATCAACCAGACCATGATGAGTGCGGTGTCGAACGATCTGCGCAATACCTTGGCATTGTTCAATTCCAACATCGATCTGAAGTAGAGCGGGCGTGAACTTCGAGGTCTTCTCTTATTGGAATACAGACGAGTTGATCGCATTGTTCAATGCGGTGGCATCCCTGACCAACAGCTCCGATTTTTTGGGGCTGGTGCGGTTGCTTGCCATTGTGGCGCTCATCTCCATAACCATTGCGGTGCTGGCCGGACGTAGTCAGCTGGAAGATATGTGGCGCTGGGTGATCATGCTTGCCTTCCTGCATGGGTTGCTGCTGGTACCCAAGGCGACCGTGCTGGTGATCGATCGCACCAGCGCCAATCCCAATCCGCAGCCAGTCGCCAATGTGCCGCTTGGCATGGCGCTGCTGGCCGGTGGTGTCAGTCAGATCGGAGATTGGCTGACGACATCGTTCGAGACAGTCTTTTCGCTTCCCGACGACGTGCAGTTCCGCCGTTCCGGGACGCTTTTTGGCGCGAGGGTGATCCGCGATATATTGATGGCCAGGTCGGGCAGTCCCGTCCTCTCGGCCAACATGATGGATTTCATTCGGGAGTGCGTCTATCCGGAATTTGCGACTGGTTTCGTTCCGCCCCACGAGATCGTTCGGCAACCGGATATCTGGGCGTATCTCAGCGGCAGAACAAACATTGCCCGCTACGTCGAGCTCCGCGAGCTGCCTGCTGGCGTCATGATGGACCCACAGACTTGCCCCGAAGCCTACGCTGTTCTGACTGGTCAGATCGACACGGTGGTCGGTTCGACCATCGGGGATCTGGCCAACGCGCTCAATCCGACTGTCCCGCTTGCCATGCGCCAGGCACTGACGCAAAGCCAGATTGTCACGTCCGCCAATCTCTATACCAGCATAGCCGCCAGTGCGCCAGAAATCATTCGCCAGGGTATGGTGATGAATCAGTTCCTGGATGCGCAGTATAAAATACCGGCCCAAATCGGAGATGCGGCCACTGCCACGACAGCGCTCGCCGAAGTTCAGGCGCTGCGCTCGACTTCCGAATCCTACAAGGTCATGGCGGCGGTCGGCCAGCAGGTCATGCCCAAGATGCGGAACATCCTCGAGATGGTCCAGTACGCACTGGCGCCGCTGGCCTTGCTGATCGTGGTCGTACTCGGTCATTACGGCATCCGGGCGTTGGCGATGTACGCTAAAAGCCTGCTGTGGATCCAGCTTTGGCCGCCTCTTTATGCCGTCATGAATTTCATCGTCACGATGTATTCCTCCAAACAGGCTGACGCAATGGCGCACGGCGGCATGTCGATGATGACCTACACTTACCTCAACAATCTGATGATATCCGATCAGGCGATCGCCGGCATGATTGCTGCGGTAGGCGTTCCTACCATCGCCTGGATGATGGTTGAGGGTTTGTCTCTTGGCGCCGCCGCATTCAGCAGCGTGCTGAGATCTCCGGTGGGAGCGGAGGCCGCCCGTTTTGCTGCGGCAGCCTCCCAGGGAAACGTCAGCATGGGGCAGCTCGGGGTGGACAATCAGACCATGTGGCAGTACAACACGCAACCCATTACTCGCACGGGTGCACCGGTTCATTATTCGGCTGGCAGTAACGGCATCATCACGACTCATCTGGCAAACGGTCAGGAAGCATTCGACTCATCGCTGATCCGCCACAATACCAGCATGCGCCTGACATTCGGCGAGCGCATGGCCAGCACCTTTCAGCAACAGTCGGAATCGGCACAGACGGCTGCTGCCAGTGAGATGGTCACGTCCGCCAAAATCTATGCGTCTGGCTTGCAGCAAGCATTCGACTTTGCCAGATCTCATGGCATAAGTGAACGCACCGGCACCCAAACTGGGACCAGCAGTCAGATCGGATTTTCGCAAGCCGTGAACGAAGTGAGAGAGATCGCCAATACGTTTGCCAGGGATCATGGGTTAAGCCAAGGACAAAGTGCAGAAATTCTTGGGATTGGACAAGCTTTGATCAAAAATCCCCAAGCGCTTAATATGCTTCTGCCTCTTGCAGTCCAGGCATCCGCAAGAATGAGTGGCGGATCATCAGCCAGCGCAGAGCAAACCTTGAAATCTGCCGTGGGGTATTTGCAAAAGGATGGGCACTCCGAAGCGCTGAGCCGGGCCGAACAGGCTATTCGTAGCGCCAGTTTTGACCGGTCAGACGAATCGGCGCGCCGCGCGGTGGAAGGAATCAGTTCGAGCTTCAGCGAGTCGCGAACCCATGCCGATATGGCGACAGCGCATCTCCAGCGATCAGAATCCTACAAGGAAATGGCAGGCCAGTTGAGGGAGAGTTCGGGCGCGTTTGAAGCGAGCATGTACCATCGATTCATGGGGTGGATGAGTACACAGTACAACTCCTATCTCGGTCGAAATTTCGACGGATCGACTGTGTCTGAAATGGCCGAGAAAAATCCTGAACTGTTAGTGCCATTCCTTGACACTTTCTACAAAGAACACATGGAATCAATGGTGTCCTCTAATGCACCGCAGTTCAATTCGCCGGACGACATTCGGCACTTCTTCGTCGAGCAGTCACAGATGATGGGGGGTGCGGCAGGCGTGCGGGCATTCCATGGCAGTTCGACAAATGTTGTTTCCGGTTTTTCCGGATCAGCGGATGTATCGCCGGATAGAATGGCTACAAGTGAGATGCCCGGAAGGTTTGGGGAGGCCAGGGAGCGCGTCATCCAGGCTTTGGGTGCCGGTAACGTCAATGTGGAGAGTCGGGGTGGGCCGCTGCAGGAAAAAGCCGTGAGAATGACCGATCCTGGTTCTCAGCCTCTTGCGGGGATCGCAGGAAGTAACGCCGCTGCAGGTTCGCTGCCCGATAGTCTCGGCTCGAAACTTCTGGATAAAGTGCCTGGTATCGACATGTCTATTGCTGTACCAGGAGCAGCAGTGCCTGAGGCTCAGCAACAACGTATGCAGCAGGGAGCTCCTCAGGATCCAAAGATGGATAGTATTCGGAATCTGATACCGAAGGTGCCAGGAGAAAAAGGCAAATAATGAATCATCCAGCCATAGGGCATAAATGCTCTATTTATCGAATAGCCGGAAAGAAGGGTCATGTGGATCTGTCGTGTCAGAGAGATTTAACGATAAACCATCATTTCTTTCCTCGGCTCTATTCATTTCGACATCCTCACGTTCATGCTGCGGAAGTGAAAATTCTGGTTTTTTCCAGCCAAATGCGATGATTGCATCCCTGACAAATACAAACAGAAACCAGAGCACTGCCCAGATAACGGCGGACAATCCCAGATAGAATGCCACCATGCCTGCGTCAACCGTATCTGCATTCAGAATAATGTACGAAGCGATAACGAGGTAGAGCAGCACTTTTGCCACGGATTCGATTTTTCTCTTCATGGTGCTCATGATCAACTCCTAAATAACCTGAGTTCGGGATAAGTCCTCAAGCTTTGGCCAAGCTATTATTCCTGGTCAGGTTCAGGGTAGGCTTGCTATCGTCCAAGCAGTAGGCCACGATACCAGCCATCAGATTGACGAGGAAATTGAAGGGAGAGCGATGGCGAGTGTGCTCGATCTGGCAAAGGTTCTTCAATTCGTCAAAGACCGTTTCGATCAGGGAACGACGATGCAAAATAGCTTTTTCAAACTCGGTGCGGGGCACAGGTTTCATATTTTTCTTGAGAGGGGTAATGAGCTGAAGGTCTTGCCGGGCCAGTGTCTCAGTGAGCCAGTGAGCGAGGTAGCCCTTATCGGCGAACAGCTGGCCGAACAGCCCCTGGCAGAGGTCGGGCATGGGCTTACGGTCATCGACATTGCCAGCAGTGAGCCGGAGGCGAATCAGTTCGCCCTTCGAGTTGATGATAACATGGAGCTTGAATCCATAGAACCAACCCATCGAAGTCTTGCCGCGCCTGGCGCTGTCTGCGAAAACCCGATGGCGAGCAATGCGCCGGTTATCGCAAACGGCGAGCGCAGTAGCGTCGGCGATGGAAATCCCGTCGCATTGGCCTTTGAGCACCTCGAACAAGGCCGCCAGGGGAATCACACAGCGGGGCAGGAGTTCCACGCATCGTTGGTAGCTCGGCAGCTTCGGAAACTCAGCCTGCAAGTGACCGCATGCGTAAATCAGGTAAAAACTCTTGAACTGGCGAAAGCGCAACTGATGGAACAAAATGGCCAAAGTCATCAACTCCGACAAGCTCAATTCGCTGCAACGCTTACGCTTTTTTACTCCTGCTTCCAGAAGATGACGCTCTAAAGCAGGCTCGAACTGGCGGCAAAAATCATCTATCAGGCAAAAAAGTTCGGTTAAACTGTCCATGAGCGTCTCCTGGATACGGTAGATTTATGTAGGAAAACATAATCTTACGCAAAAAGTAGGCGCTCACCTCTACTTTTCTTATCCCGAACTCAGGTTAAATACTTTTTCGATCGACTGTGTATCCATAATCCTGCCTGTTGCCATTCATTATGCTTGCTGATTAACTCTTACTCCTCTCCATCCATTTTTTTTCTGATGGCGATGATCTTTCTTTCCAGTTCGGCCATCTTTCTCGCTTCCTGAATTCTGGCGGAGAGTCCGTCCAGGATGGCGGAACATTTTTCATCGTCGAGTTCCACCATTTGTTCTTCCAGGGCGCGTAATCTCAAAAGAAACGGGCGTAAGTCAACAGGCTCTCCCGGAGCGGTCATTTCACCGACGCCAGTCAACAGCCAGTGCAGATTGACGCCTGTCTTTGAGAAAGCAATCAATGACTGGCCGCCTGGAATACTCTTGCCACCCTCGCATTTTCTGATGATGGTGATGCTGATCCCGGCTAATTCAGCAAATTCTATCTGAGTTTTTTCTATGGATTTCCTCCATTGCCTCAACCTTAAGGCAATTTCCTCGGCGTTCAAAATAGCTCCTTTTGTATTAAATTATTTGACAACATATATTAAAAGAGTATTATTCTAATTAGGTAACAATTTATGGAAAAAGAGCATGAAAGATATCTTTTCTATCAATTATCAGTACCTGATCATGGCCAGGGACGCAGCTAAATCCAACTCAGGAGAATTGCTGTCCGGTATTCCACGTTCTATTTTAGATAAGCTGTCCGAGATGAGTGTGGAAGAAATTGGCGAGCTTGCTCAGTCTGCAGGAGTAAGCCTATTAGGTATAAGGTTATCAGAATCAGAAATGATTCAGTTAATGAATATGCCAAAATCCTATCGGACCACATATGTGGTATCTCTTCCCACCAGGAGAACTTGAGTGGTTTGTCTTGCCGATCTGGATAATCTGCAAATTGCGCGTGATCTTATTGCTGCTGGGTTGCGGTTGTCTATCGTGAGAAGTTTGACGGGTCTCGGTACAAGAATTTTGCGCAAGCTCTGGAAGGAAATTCATGGCGCCAGCCCCAAAAATGGCAGGCTTCCGGATACGGTTCTGAGTTTTATCGAGGATTATGATTCAGCGGCAAAACTAGCGGCATTCGTATCCATCCACAAAATCGTCTATAGTGTTTCGGTCCCTGCGCTTGCCAATTATAAATTACATCACCTGTCATTGACGCCCCAAAGCCTGCTGAATGCCTGGAAAGATTTCCAGCTGATCAATACAACCGATCTTGATATCAATGCGGCCTACTTTGCCGCGCGTGATGTGGGCATACAGATCGTCATGTTTGCCAAGTGCCGCACCTGTGATGCCAGATTCATATATGATTCCGGGAAAAAATATACCGAGCGGTGTCCGTTCTGCAGAACTAGGATCGTATGAAGAGTTTACCTTGCCTTGTTTGATCGGTTCCGACCAGAAGTTGACCCGGCATGCAGCGCGCCTATGCCGGGCCGTATGGATTAATCATATCCCTCTGCTCAGTTTCTTCGCTACGCGGATTGCACGGCTTTCTCCATGTGCTCGGCTCATGTGATTGGCATCGGCCGCATCACTTTCCGGGGGGCTTGGCATAACCATCTGGCCAGAGCAAACGGTTATGCCTATAGTTGCCAACGTCCTGACTCGTTCGGCTCTCGTTCTCGTTGGCAGCCGATTCAGTTCATCAAAAAGCTCTGGATTCAAATGCGGATTGATGGTCAGAACGATCCTGATGCTGCTCACTGATAGGCTGCCCCCATAAGCCAGAAACCACGGCAATTGGAATAGACGGCATCCTGTGTCATGATGGTCCTCAGTCGAGGAAAGGATTCCTGCACCGCTTCCCGGAAAAATACGGCGCCGCCTCCGACCAGTACGATCAGGTCGACCATTTTGCTTTCGATGCGCAACGCTTTCTGGATCGATTCGGTAACGACCGGGCCAACGGTTTTCTTGGCTTCCTGGATATAGGGAGAGATTTCGACTTTCTGACCCAAAACCAGAATGAATGATTTCTCCTGGCGGATGGCATGCTCGATTGTTTCGATGTTTACACCCGCGCCATGATCTTTGCCGATTAACCGAGAAACTTCTTCGAGCAATACCGAAGAAGCATTGAGGCTCGTTCCGGATGACTGCTTATGAATTTCGTCATTGCTGATTACCACCCAATCGACCGAGAAAAAGCCGGGATCGATGACAAGCACTCTCGCGTCTTCGATATCCTCATCGGTTCTCGCGATGAAATCGAGAAAACCGCCGATCGGTTGCGGCACGACTTTGACTTTCTTGACTTCCACGGTTCGTTTGGGCGTGAGGGTGTGAATGCCCGTCATCGATTCCGACAAGGCTTTCTTTCTGTCTTCATCCATATATTGCGAAACCGGCAACCCGGTCACCAGCATATCGATCTGTTCCATTTCGGAGAGCAGCAACCCCGACTTGAAAAGTGCCCTGTAGGATTCGCTGGAAGTATAGTCCGCATGAAGTGATCGGCTCCACATCGCAGCGCGGTCCGGTGAGACACCGGCAACAAATGCTTTGCCATCCACCATCACATGCAGGAAATCATCCTGAGTTCTGCCATCGAAGCGTGAACCAAAACGGTCTGCTGGCGCCGCACCTGCTGGACGTAGAATTGTTTTGGGGGAGATAGAGCCATTTTTTACACCGTAAGCCAACTTAACCCAAGTTCGCAGCTTTTTCCCCCAAAACCACCCAAAACCCCCCATTTTTGCTCTAAATCAGAAAAAAATTCTTTTATAATCAATAGCGATTATTTCTGCAGGGTGATGTAGTGCCATTTTTAGTA
>NZ_FNOY01000136.1 GCF_900107165.1 Nitrosomonas halophila | reverse complement strand
CATCTTCCTGGTCATGAACCTGCTTGTACTGGTGCGGGTTTTTATTCGCCTGAAGAAATTTATTGCCAAAATGGCAATATGGGCGACAAAAAACTACATGTTCGGAAAAATTCCGTTTGCCTATTCCTGTCAATTGACCTCAAAGCGGAATTTTTACCTGGCTGCGCAGAAGTGGGTGCTGGATTTCTGAGTAAGCTCTAAATAGAGCTTACTCAGAAAGTATTTCTTGCGATCGTTTGAGATTTAAAATTAACAACCAACTGTTTTATAAAGAATATTGTTTCTAACAATGCGCGGTTTACTATGATTAATTGAGCATGGGTGAGCTTGCGTTCAAATCAAGTGCAAGGATTTCCGCATAAATTGTTCAAAGACCTTGCACTTAAATATTGATTTATACGATATTTCAATTCAAAAACAACCATTTATACTTTCTGAGTAAGCTCTATTTATATAGTTAATTTGTCTTGAGTTAAACTATATTTTTTGCTCAGGAGGACGAACAAGAAGTATAGAAGTATTTACCTTTGTTAGAACCTGTTCAGCAACCGAGCCAACAACAAAGCGCTCTAGTCCGCGTCGATTATCTGTACCTACAACCAATAATCCTGGTTTCCACTCGTTAACCGCATTTGCAATTGCGTCCGCAATTCCTGTAAGACCATAAAGTAGATCCGCTTCCACTAGACGAGTCTTAATTGAAACACCGTTCTCCACAGAAGCCTTTGCATTTTGTAGCAAAACATTACCTTTATCCGTGTCTACACCCTGATTATCGATTACATGTACAATACATAATTCTCCATTATAGGATTTTGCTATATTATGTGCTTCTTTTAATGCTTCTTGAGAGATCCGACTGTTGTCTATAGCAACCATGACCTTTCTAAACATAAATTTTACCCTCCACTCGCTTACACAGGTATCTCTTAAAAAATTATGTTACTTCTAATTTTTGCACGAGGAGAAATTACTAAACAACCACCAGCTAAGGCTGGTGGGTTAGTGACAATGACTAAAGTCAGGATACGGGTCTTAAGACCCGTTTAGCTTTCGGTTCTGAAATTATCATCACCTTTAGGTTCAAAATGATGCTCCAAATAGTTTTGGATCATTTCTTCTGTCAGTTCTCCTGATGTTACACAAAAGTATCCTCGCGCCCAAAAATGGCGCCCCCAGTAGCGTAGCGATTTTTTAAGTCCGGAAAACTTTCAAACAACTTCGCAGAAGTTCTGCCTTTGATGCGCCTCATTATTTCGCTGGGCGCCATGTTCGGTGGCGCAGATACCAATATATGTATATCATCCTGACTGACAACACCTTTCAGAATTTCTATTTCAAATACCTCGCGCGTCTGCCTTATCAGTTCCTGGCCTTCAGCCCTATGTCACCTCTCAGTACCTTAATAGCAATACTTTGTTACAAATACAGAATGGTACTGTATCTTGGAAACTGTGTGGCTTCCATAACGATAGTCCATGATACTCCCCTACTTTTAGCATCATGGTACATCCAAAATTTTAAAAGATAAATCTTACCGCCTTAAAGGCGGTGATTTTAACCTTACTTCGGACTACTAAACAACCACCAGCTAAAGCTGGTGGGTTAGTGACAATGACTAAAGTCAGGATACGGGTCTTAAGACCCGTTTAGCTTTCGGTTCTGAAATTATCATCACCTTTAGGTTCAAAATGATGCTCCAAATAGTTTTGAATCATTTCTTCTGTCAGTTCTCCTGATGTTACACAAAAGTATCCTCGCGCCCAAAAATGGCGCCCCCAGTAGCGTTTTTTTAAGTC
>NZ_FNOY01000060.1 GCF_900107165.1 Nitrosomonas halophila | reverse complement strand
AGGCAAACCCAAGCAAAATTCTTTTATCGATGCTTTATTGCGGATGGTTGCTTAAGGAAGAATGTAAAGTTTAGATCAAAACGGTGAAACTTCAGTCCTATAATTTCCCAAACGGACTTATAACTTGGTAATAAAACCACAGCTTTAGTGATCGCCAAAATGAGAATGCTAGTTGCTATTCCCTGATTCAAAAGACTAAGAAACATAAAACGAATAGTAGTTTCTTTATCAGACGAATTGATTGACGACATCGCCACATTCCTTAAGGTAGGCAGTGTTGAATCTTCTGGAAACCGAGACTTGATATATTTAAATGCCTCACTCTCGGTCATCAGCTTTTCGTTCATGTTCGAATTAGATAGAAGAATTTTTTTCATCCGCGTTGATAGCGCCCATGAGAAAATAGTTGAGTTTATTATCCGAAGGTATACGGGGATGAAGACATAGCTTCCAAGCGCCGTTAGAGCAGAACCAGCTGCATATGCCGCACCTACAAGGCTCCAATATCCAAGCTGAGTGGAAGGCGTGTAATTAGCAACAATCTCCTCTGGAAGAACAAAATAGAATCCAACGAGCAACAAAAATCCTGGCAGCAGTTGACCAATTATCTCAAAAAAGAACTTCTCAATAGCTGTTACAATATTTTCAGGATTCATCTGCAATTAATCACGTCTAGTTTTACAATCAAATTCGATCACTTATGACAAGCCAGACATACTTTAGCTTTGCCATAAAGGTCATCAATATCTAATGGCTCGCTGTCGGAACGCAGTGGGTTGGGTTGAGACTTATTTTTCTGTCTTGCTAGGCGATGCTCATGATCTTCTTTGATTTGCCTCACTCGCTCCGGCTTCGTGAGCTCCTCCAATGACTCTCCTTGGCTCCAGGTAAACGGAGAACCATGATCCACGGCATTTTTCTCATAGGTTTTTGCTTCTTCGAAAGCTGCAGGATGCCGTTCCATCAAGCGCACCCACTCAATCTTTTGCTGGAAGAAGCAAAAAGTACAGCCGCTACGGGTACGCCACGAATAATATTTTGGTAGACCTAATCCTGCGCCGTCTAAGATATCTAGAACACCCGCTTTGTCAATACCAGCCTCTTTGAAGGGAAGCTTCACAATCAAGTTTTCTTTCTTTGAGGAATATCCTTCGCGATATTCTTCATCTCCACGAATGGCAACATAACTATAAATTCTCATACCCTCCTCCAACATGGGGCGCACCCAGATTTCGAAAGGCCGCAGTTTTAATTGGCGAGTGCACCATCGCGTTTGAACGGACGGAAGAAAATCGTTGTACTGTTTTAGCCAGAAATCAAAATCACGGTCTGGATTGAGCATGTGGATCGGTTGACCTAAAAACCCCTCAAGTCTCCCCAGGTATTCGTAAACTTCTGGTAGCTCCTTTCCTGTATCGGTGAAGAAATATTCGACTTCAATGTTCGGGTAATGCTGTCGCATGTAGACGGCAAGTGCGGCGCTGTCTCGACCGCCAGACAATCCCAGGACGTGCTTTTCTTTTACATTCATAATCTATGCAACTTTACCATTTCTTAATTTTCGCTTTTCTGCCTCGGGAGTTTGCATATACCGGGCACTCAACTCAGCCAACGCGGCCAGAATGATACTTCGGCTCGCCGTGCCAACAGAATCCAGTGTCCCAGCAATCCTATCAATCAAATCATCAATGGCATCTCTGTCAGAATCAATGACGTCGAACTCTTCGAATATCGGCTCCGGTCTGCCTTCCATTCCCACTAGCACAGCCATGGCTCGGCGTTTCTCGGGTCGGCCTTTGATCCGCGTGAAGGCTTCAGCTCTGAGAAACTTTTGCGCCATATCAGCAAGCTCTATCGACGCACGATCCATATCGGGATCAACCCAATCTCTTGGCGGCTTATTTGCCGCAAGACTGGCAACACCTTCAAAACTTACATTGTCTCCCTCAAATTGTGCAAGGCGCCCAACAAAAGCATCGAGACGGAAATCGCCCGATAACTCCTTTACGTTCTCCGCACGTTCGCGAAGTTCCAAAAGTGACTGGCGAGACAGGTTCGGGACCTGTAGCTCAGCTAGTAACATGTCCTTGAGTCGATAGATCATCAGTGGGTATGCCTGAACAAGCTCCTGTAACCCTTCTTTGACAATTGAAACAATTTTCCGGATATCTTCTTTATCCGAAATATCAGCTTTCTTGGAATCGACTAAAGCAGGAATATCATCAAATAGAAACTTGTTTGGGTCGCGTGCGCGCTTAAACATATCGCGAACTTGAACAGCTCTAGTGGAGATGCGCATTGTGCGTTTTGTCCAATTAGGGAGTTGCTCATAGATAGCAACAAGGCCGCGAGCAACATCAATGGGCTCAAGGTGGATGAGTTCGTTTTTCTCATCAAGGTCGCGTACTAAATCTGCCATATCCGATAGCAAACAGCGGGAAATCTTGTTGAGGTCCATCCAACGCAGTTGAATTGTCTGTGGGTCTTTGGCCATATACTCAACATCGAAATCATCAAATCTCGCACGGAAAATTCCTTCTCGATATATGGCAAGATTTTCCCGTTGGGTCAGTATGAAGGCGACCGAAAAAACTGGCATCAATCCTTCCTTGATACCGTATGGTTGTTCCGCCCAAAGATCGTAAAGCTCTGACATGGAAACCGAACGTTTCTTGTTCCTTTTTATATGCTGGATCGCTGCATCCCATGCAGGAAACAGTCTGTATGTATCAGTTTCTCCTCCACAAGGCGCTACAAAGCGCCAGCTCTCCTTGGTCTCTGTATAAAGCCCAGTGGCCTCCAAAAGTGACGCGTAGAGACCGCCTTCAGCCGGATAACCATCAATGCCCAAACGCGGTTCACCTTCTCTTGTAATCATATGTCTTAAGAGCGTATTTTGACCCGCAATGGCACTGCTAGATGGTTTTTGGCGGTTCAGAAGCTCATTGTGCAGTTTGGGGCATTGGTCGAATCGTCTTTCAGCAAGTTCAGATGCAAGGCTGTTTAGATCAGACTGGCGATATTGTTTCGTAGGGTAGTGCTTACGGCACCACTCGGCCTTGTCAAAAGATTTAGTGAGCTCAGTTTCCAACTGGGCCTGTAAATCTGCGAGTCTTGCCGTAACCTCACGTCTTGCAACTGGATCACCTGCTAACTCGGGGTGATCATTGTTAACCTTATCAAGCGCCAGCAGCTCGCGTGCTAACATCACCACTGACCAAGCCTGTGGTGAGTAACCCGTTATGGTATCCCATTGATCACTTAACTGGGCTGTTTCCCAACATAGAGTTTTAACGTGCTCCTCCTCTTCACCTTCGGTAGGAACAACAAGTAAGAATTCTCCAATTACACCGTTTTTAGGTCTAAAACGCGACGCCACATCCATCATATCCTTGGCAGGGGTGATGTTCACATCAAACCAACGCATAGCTCCGGTTTCATGATAATGACGCTTAGCGAGGATGGGCTGCAAACCTGCTAACGACTTTAGCGCTGCGAAGTCGAGATCATCAATATCCTCCAGAGCTATACCAATGGCTTGGTCGATATCGAAGTCACTACCGGCAAAAATGGCGTGAGCATCCTGAAATTTCTTGAAGACTGTCAACGACCATTTATCAAGAGTTGCTAGCGCATCCTTAAGTGCCTTTTCACCAACATCGGGAAAACAGGTTATGAGAAGTTCAAAACTCGGAACCAGCCCGGACCGCTCTTTAAAGAGATCGACAACTGCTATTGTTTTTAGAAGGTCAACTAGAAACCCGTCACCTCCCAAAGCTTCACACCGTTCTAACGCCTCTGCCGAAAGTGCCCAGCGGTGGCCATCAGGTGAAGCTAGTATAGAGGGTTCTAGGTTAGCTCGTAAGTAATCCCATAGTTTTGTAGGTGTATAGAGGGTCGCTTCATCCGCCGAGCGCAAATAATCCTGAAAACCATGAGGCTCTGCCGAATTAAGAAAGCCAAAAATACTACGTTGGTTTTGTCCAAACCGTCGTCGGGAAATAGGTCCGAGAAGGCAGGCAACCACCGGATGCAAGGGCCAACAATTCTTTAGCATCTTCGCTAGACGGTCAGCATCCTGCACTCGGTCTTTCCGTGCAATTTTTGCAACGGCTTTGGATTGATCTTTAGATTTAGGGTTCGCCTGACTGCACTCAATCGCACGAGAAATTAGATCAATCTGCTCCTCACCAATTGTGTTAATGGGTAAATCAATAAAACGCCCCTGAATTTTGGCCCACTCATCACGTAATTCATGTGAAAGCCGGTGAGCGTATTCGTCAAAGGCTTGGTGTAGAACACCTATAAATAAGAAACGTCCATTGCTACGGGATGCGGCCTCTGCAAGCTGCTGAAAAATATAGACATCCGTCCCGTTTTGTGCGGCAGATTCTAAGAACTTGCCCATTTCGTCAACAAATAGGATCAGACCGCCATGAGTCTTGGGCTTGCTCGTGGCAACGCCTATCAAAATGTTTACAACATGCTCTTCGGTCCATCCTCCTCCGGGGCGACTGGCAACGTAACCGGCTTCTATTAAAGCTTCTCCAATGACATCAACGGGATTACTTCGTCTTCCTACAATCGGAAGAACTCGCCAACCTTCTGAGCCGGTCGGAAGAGCCTGCCACATTACATTTGTGAGTTCTCGCCCGAAGACATTCGCTGCCTCATTTTGCAGTTCTGGATTGCCATTAAGTAAAGCGCTTAATGCAATTGCCAGACTTGATTTACCGCTACCGTAAGGCCCTGTCCACGTAAATGCCCCTTGCCCGTTTTCGGAGACATGCCGGGCTATCGACATTAGAATATCGGCTGAGGATTTCGGGCAAATGAAGCCATCAAGGGATTTTTTATCCCCCAAATCAGTATCAATTCGTATGGATTTCTGGAAACGCCGGGCTATTTTAACTTGATCAACTAACGTCACTATACTGCCTCCCTTTCATCTGAACGCTCAAAGTCCTTTTGAACAAAATCAAGTGCGCAGCTGAAATCAAAATCAGGGCTACGAACAACTTGTTTTAATCCAGCAGTCTCTGACCATCGAAGTGCATTATTGGTAACACTATCTATATGAGATAGCCGGTCGGCAACATCATTTTCATCAAGCAGAAAAACACGTCCCGGTGAACCCGGCTCATGGGCAATAGCTTCAAAAGAAAGCGTTGACGACGCAGGAGAGAATTCTTTCCAGAATTCAAGCAGGGCATAGACAAACGTGCCATCACCTAATGTCGTCTTTTGGCCGCGAACAAATCGGAACTCGTCACGTTTAGAAACGGGTTTAATCAGACCAAGCTCAGTAAGCGGACATTCGAGAGAATCGTCTCGTCCGGATTTTGCGGATGATGGTTGCGCCGCATATGTACGGATAAAACAGGCGACATCATTTTTAACTGTCGCTTGAGCGGTGTTCGGCCAAATACGCTGCAATCTCTTGATGAATTTGTCCCGTTCGAACGTAACCGCTGAGTAATAACTGAAAGCCCAATACCATGTCGTCTTTTTCTTCCATTCTGTTGCCAATTTCCAGTGAATTAGCCATAATGAAATTGGGTTCTCCAAATAAGGATCAACGCCTCCGTCTCCAAACAAAAGTTGGCCGAGTGGCGTGGTCTTAATCTGATTTGTGCCAGGCGGCTCCTCAATGATACCTGCGACCGTAGCCCAATGACGCATAGATGACACCATATTCTTGCCTACACCAAAACGCGCAATTGCATCATCCCCCCAACACAGGGGCTTGTTATTGAACTCTTGATCGGTTTCGGATACGCGATCATAGCATTTCTTTAGCCAACCATACCGTAATGGAAAGGTCTCATGACCTGAAAACTGAGGCTTATAGTCTTGTCGGTAGAGTGGCCCGCGTGCCATGGTTTATCTCCTGGATGATCCATCCAGGAGAATATAATATAGATCATGTGTTATGGTCAATGTGATCTGGAAGCTCCCTCCAGAGGAAGTCGGTGGAATACTCCGAGAGGCCATAACTTAGCTAACAATCACGTAACATATTTATTTATAATGGATAATAGGAAATCCTTGTATTTTGACTATCAAGCAACTACACCCGTTGCCGACGAAGTTTTGCTCAGAATGCAGCCATATTTCGCCGAGTTCTTTGCCAATCCCCACTCCGTAGATCATGCGCTTGGTTGGAAATCTGCTGCTGTGGTGGAAAGTGCAACGCAACAAGTCGCCCGTCTCATGGGTGCAGACAGCGATGAGATCATCTTTACCTCCGGGGCTACAGAATCGAACAACCTCGCCATCCTTGGCCTGGCCAAACGGGCCGCCCTGAAAAAGTCGTCCCGAAATCGGATTCTCCTGAGCGCTATAGAGCATAAATGTGTCTTATCAGTTGGACGCGTCCTGGAGGAACAATACGGCTTTAAAGTGGACTCTATTCCTGTAGACCAAAACGGCCACATTTTATCTGTCGAACTGGAACGGCTCCTCGGAGACGATGTGCTTCTCGTCTCCATCATGGCCGTCAACAATGAAATCGGCTCCATACAGGATATCAGTGGTCTATCTGAGATCATTAGAGCCAATGATACTATTTTCCACTGCGATGCAGCGCAAGCCCCTGTAGCCATGATCATGGAAAATTTTGCTACATATGTGGACATGCTCAGCCTGTCCGGACATAAGATGTACGGTCCCAAAGGCATTGGTGTTTTATTTATTTGCCGTGGCCTTCAAGATCAGGTCGAACCTTTATTCTACGGTGGCGGCCAACAAAATGGGCTTCGGTCTGGCACATTGCCTACGCCGTTATGTGTAGGCATGGGGGCTGCTGCCGAATACATCGGCTCACTTGAGACATTGCGAAAGCGAGATGAATTATGTGCCCTCAGGGACAAGTTTCTCAATATGCTCTTAGCCCTACCCTGGCCAACCGAGCTTTACGGGGCTGAGCATGATAGACGGCATCCTGGCAATATATCCATCGGTTTCTCCGGATTCCACGCACAAGATATCCTCGGGGTATTGCAGCCACATTTAGCTGCTTCAACTGGCTCGGCCTGTACGTCGGGTATTTCTGAGCCATCCCACGTACTAAGAGCCATCGGCTTGGCTACGGAACAAGCAGAATCAGTCATTCGATTCAGTCTTGGCTTTGAAACTTCCGATCAAGAGGTCGATGGAGCCGTCAAACTCATTGACATGGCATTGCGGAGACTCGCCAACCTCTAGCCTTAACAGCGCTTCCAAGATTGTGACGACCGAATACCGAAGCTGCTTAGTTTCCAAGCACCCCTCATTTCACCTTTAGATTGCGCAACATCGAGTGGTTATCCACAGCCCAATCCACAGAATCTGTGGAAAAGAATTTTCTGAAACAGAACTGAAGCAGGTGCTTTCCAATCCTATTTTTCGCGTGAGGCTGCTTACAATCCGCGCATGGTTGATACTCTGTATGCGCATATTTCCAGATTTTTTCCACTGTATCTTGTAAGCGTCCATCCCCACCATCTAAAAATCAAAAATCATTTCAATGTGAATTCTCCTCTGACATCAGCATGGCCGAAATGGGGAGATCAATGCTTTGAATTGACGCAACTACAGAGGGAATGGCTGATAGCAGGTGTGGACTGGCAACGTTTGTCAGTATTGCCGCCCGCTCACCTTCGGGCATGAGAATGCGTTAATAATACAGTGTTAACAAATGGTTGCTGCCGTTATTTGGTGTAATGACGGCTATGAAACCACTGGCGCGGCTCGATCAATTGAACCTTGATACGGATGCCAAACAACAGGTTGCGTTGCGAAATTCACAAAACGACCGTTTTCAGACTTCCAAACGTTTGCACGTCTCCTACAAAACATGCACAATGAACCCTGTTAGTTTCATCATCCTATAAGGAGTGAGCCATGCAAAGCATGACCATTGAACAGCTACGCGCCGCAAGCGATGCCGGCGGCGTTGCAGGCGTGACCCTGAAAGGGCAGGGTGGGACGTTTCTCGTTCAGATCGCCACGCGTAGCGGGGCCACCGCCTTGCTGACGAAGGCCCGCAGCAGCGAACCGCGCCACTTCGGCAACCCCATCGCCGCCTTGAACGTCCTGCGTGACGTGGGCATCACCATCGGCCAGTTTGATACCAGCGAATGGAACCCGGACGAGAAGGAAGAAACCCCCGGCAATCGTGGCCGGGCCGAGGCGATGCGCAAAGCCCACCAAGCCGCCGCCTACTCGGAATGGCTGGCCGCCGAGATTCAGGAGGCCATCGACGACCCCCGGCCGAGCATCGCGCACGATGCAGTCATGGCCGAGACGGACGCCGACATTGCCGCTTTGGAGGCAGAACACAAGCCGGCCAGAAAGAAGCACGCTTGAGCGTGACCGGCTGATCTATGGCGAAGGCAAAGCCTCCTTGTCGCATCGAATGGCGACCGAAAGCCCGCGAGGACTTGCGCGCCATCGTTCGATACATCGGCAAAGACAACCCTGCCAGGGCGCGCAGCTTTGGCCAGGAGCTGCGCGACAAGATCTTGCCCCTTGCACGGCACCCGGAGCTGGGCCACACTGGGCGTCCCGGTCTGCCGGACTATGTGCGCGAGCTGGTTGCCCATCGGAATTATATCGTGTTCTATCGCGTGCTGGACGAGGTGCGCACCGTGGAGATTTTGCGAGTGAAACACGCGGCGCAACAAACGCCGTGACGAAAAGAATTTTCTGAAATAGAACAATAGCAGGCGCTTTTCAATCCTGTTTCTCGCGTAAGGCTGCTTACAATCCGCGCATGGCTGATACTCTGTATGCGCATATTTCCAGGCTTCTTCCGCTGTACCTTTGGCTGTTGGTTGGGTGCATCGCTGTTGGCAGAAGTTATCTGCTCGCATTCAATCTGAGCGATTCCCTGCCGGGAACCATTTTTCTGATTCAGAAAGAAAAAGGGCTGAATCCCAGGCCGGGAGAGCGGGTTGCCTTTCTCTATGGTGGGGGTGGTCCGTATGGTGCTGGAACGGTTTTCGTGAAAATTGTCAAAGGTGTTTCTGGATCCTATGTGACAGCCAAAGCGGTGGAGGCGGGTGGCTATGATTATTTTGTCGACGAAGCATTCGTCGGCCGCTCCAAACCCTTGTCCAAGACTGGATTCCCTCTCAAGAAAGGACCCATTGGACAGATACCACGGCATCACTACTACCTGACAGCTCCGCATCCGGACAGCTTGGATTCCCGCTATGCATGGGTCGGTTGGGTTGCCCGCGATCGCATCATCGGTCGCGCCTACCGGATTTTTTGATCATGCTGTCCAGCCTGTTGAAATTTTTTGGTTTGTTGCCGGGCAATTCCGGGATACCAGCCGTCGTGGCACCATTACGCAACCACAAAACAGGGCGTGATGACGAGATTCCTCGTTATCCGCCGTTCATGCAGGGGTTGCCGGTGATTCCGCCCGATCGGTTGCTTCAAACCCAGTTGGCACTCATCGAGCGCATCCGGCAGACGGCAGTTTCCTCACAAGAAGTCTTCGACCGCCACTACCACCCGGTCATCCAGCGATATTCGGCCTATGTGCATCTGCTTCCCGCTTCGCAATCCCACCATCATCGGGGTGCGGGAGGGTTGCTCAGGCATTCGCTCGAAGTGGCGCTTTACGCCCTGCAGTCTTCGGAGCGGGTCTTGCTGGATATCGTTCTGTCACCAGCCAAGCGCCGTGAAATGGAACCCCGCTGGCAGCTGGCCGTGTTTCTCGCGGCTCTGTGTCACGATGCCGGCAAACCGATGACCGATATGACCATCGCCAATCGTGACCGAACGGTTATCTGGAAGCCGATTACGGAAAGCCTTTATGACTGGGCCAGTCGCAACGGGATTCTTTCCTATTATCTCGAATGGCGCGAGGGCCGGGGGAGGCAGCATACGGCGTTATCCAATCTGATGGTTGACCGTATCATTGGTGCCGATACACTGGCCTGGATCGAAGAAGGTGGTATCGAACTCATCATCTGGCTGATGGAGTCTCTCAACGCCAACCCTGCATCGTCCAATTCCATCCACGATCTGGTGATCAAAGCCGATCAGACCAGTGTGGAACGTGACCTGAAAACGATTGGCGCCACCTTGGCGGGGTTTGATCTCGGTATTCCGGTCGAACGAATGCTGACCGATATCATGCGCCGCTTGACCAGGGAAGGCGTCTGGCGCGTCAATGAACCCGGGGCGAGAGTCTGGAAAATCGCAGGCAATACCTATCTGGTTTGGCCAGCCGGGGGTGAGGATATCGCTCGGATCATCCGCGAAGAAAAACTACCCGGACTTGCGCGAACGTCCGAGGGCATTCTGGAGATGCTGGTCGAGCGCAAGCTGGCCTATCTCCGGGAGGATGGCGAATCTCCCTGCTGGCAAATCGCACCCCATTGCCTCAAGCAAAAAATGCCTGATATCCGCTTGCAGGCCATTCAACTCAAAGATGATGTGCTGGTTTCCTCCACGCCATTGCAACCGGTGGAAGGGGACGTTTACGGTGACAGCGATGCTGCGCAGCAGGCTGAAATACCTGCTCAGGGATCACGGCAGGATGCTACATTTGCTGCTTCCGACGCAAGCCAACCGGTATTGTCTCAGGCTGATGAATCGAATGAATCGAACCCGGATTTTCTGACGGAGACGGCTGGCGGAATCCTTGCAGGCTTGCTTGAATCCCTGGAATCAGGCAAACGGCAGTGGGGGCGCGATGTATTGCTCGATGACGGAAAACATCTGTTGATACGCTGGCCGGAGGCCTTGAGTGATTGTGGATTGCCGCTGAAATCGATTCTGGAGCAATTGTCGAACCAACATTGGTTGTGGATCGATCCCGTTACGCCGTGGAAAAAGGTGATCGATGTGGAAATGGGCGGTCAGATCTGCAAGGCGATCAGACTGGAACCGAGAATCAGCCAAGTCATGGCCAATAAGCTCGCCAATTTGACATCCGGGCAGAAGGAAAGTCCAACAGACCCGACCAAGGCCGAAGCTATTCAACAAAAAACCGCTTCCAGCTGCGCCTCAATGGATCGATTAGGTGATGCGCCGTCTGCCGATACGCCGCGTTTTCCTACCCGGGATGAGTTGATCGTTATCATGCGGCATATGAATCAAGTGCAGCCGGATCAGGATGGATGGATTGTGCTCGACAGAAAGCTGCTGGCGCGTGTCTGCCGGGAATCGGGCTATCGCTGCACGGTGGTGTCACTGAGCAAACTCGTCAAACAGTATCCGGAACGACTGGCCATGGAAGGGGGCATGATCAAGTGTAAACCCTGAATGGGGATGCAAACAGAACGAATCCGTGCGCATTTCAACCCGGTTTCCAGTTTGAAAATGTGGAAAATCAGGCCATGCAAGCCTATTTTTGTACATTCTGTGTTTTTCTGGCGCTTACAAGCCCCGCCCTGGCCGAAGATCTGGGTGTGATCGGCCCGGTCCATGAAATACTGGAACGCGATCTGATCGAGGTGATCCAGGAAAAACTGCGCGCAATGGAACGCACAGGCGACTTGGCTGAACTGGAATCTTCCTATCGGCGCCAAGTGATAGACGGCATCGAGCGGCCCCGCCCGGTGGCAGGCATAAGCCCCAGTGAAACCAACAGAACTTATTTCATCGATCCCACCTACACTTTGGAGCGGGATGTCGTGGACGAACATGGCCGGGTATTGTTCAAGGCCGGTACCCGCATTAACCCGCTGGATTATGCGGGATTGAACAAGAGCCTGCTTTTCTTTGCCGCCGACGATGAAGATCAGCTGGCTTTTGCCCGACGTTATCTGGATGAAGCGGCCCAACCCGTCAAACCGATTCTGATTTCGGGTGAGCCGCTTGCGCTCATGCGTCAGTGGAAACAAGAAGTATTTTTCGATCAGGGGGGTGTGCTTT
This sequence comes from Nitrosomonas halophila, assembly GCF_900107165.1. GTDB lineage: Bacteria > Pseudomonadota > Gammaproteobacteria > Burkholderiales > Nitrosomonadaceae > Nitrosomonas > Nitrosomonas halophila. Next base: position 6,888 of record NZ_FNOY01000060.1, on the reverse strand, counting down.
CCCGGTGGTTTGCCATCACACGCTCACCCGCCATTGTCAGCCAAGCTGGGAACAGGCTGAGAGTCGATGAAATCCGTCCTTGAAAAAATGACGGCGACTCTGTTGCTGTCAGTCACATTCTGTACCTCAACGGCCCAGGCTGCCACCTGTACCGGCCGGTTCGCCAATCCGATCACCGACATCTGCTGGTCGTGCCTCTTTCCGATACGCATTGCCGGTCATGCCATTTCATCCCTGGAACAGGAAGATACACCCAATCCTGGAGATGCCTTTTGCGCCTGCGGCAATCCGCCCAGAGCCGGCATTCAGGTGAGTTTCTGGGAGCCGGTCAGAAGGGTGGACGTGGTGCGCGCGCCATTCTGCCTGACCAGCCTGGGCGGGATCAGCCTCGATCCGGGGTTCGAAGCGCCCGTCGCCTCGAGAAACCGGCGTGAAGGGCAGGACCAATCTTCCTTCTATCAGGTGCACTGGTATGTTGATCCGATCATTTTCTTCCTGCAGGCGGTATTGGACAACGGTTGCCTGGAAAACACCGGCTTCGATATTGCCTACCTGACTGAACTCGATCCCATGTGGAAGGATGATGAACTGACCCGGCTCATCCATCCGGAAGTCTATCTCTTCGGCAACCTGCCGGCACGCGCGGCCTGTGCGGCGGATTGCGTCGCGGCTACTACAGGCTTTCCCAATAACCAATTTTTCTGGTGCGCCGGTTGCCAGGGCAGTTTGTATCCGCTCAATGGCAATATCCAGGCGCATGTCGGCGGCGTTCAGGCTTCCAGCCTGGCGCTCAACCGCATGATCGCCAAGCTGCACCGGGAGATGCTGATGTGGTCCGCATCGGGCAGCGGCTCGTTGTGCAGCTATATGCCGCAGCCCGTCATGGACAAGACGGGTTACAAATACCAGATGCTCTATCCTATTCCTCAGACGCTGAAGATTGCCGGCAAATGCTGCCAGCCGCTGGGCCGCTCGACAATCCTGTGGGGCGCAGGCCGGGAGTTCCCTATCACGGGAGAGGATTTTGCATATCAGATTTTCCGTAAGCGCAACTGCTGTCAGGGCGCCATAGTTTTGGGGGAATGAACGTTGACTAATAACCGATTCCGCTTGTGTCATGCTGTTGTCGCAGCCCTCGTGTTCCTGCCGCCAGGCATTACGCTGGCGCAGGAACATCTTTTTGCGGAGAAACTGAAGTCCGGCGGCCAGGCTATGCGGCTTCCCCTGGACCAGGAAATTCTGGATGCGCATTCGCGTTCACGCGGAGCAATGAAACAGCTGGAGACGCTGGAGCGCGAAGGTCGAATCACCGGGCAGCGCATCCCCGAGATGAATGCCTTGCCCCCATCCGCAGCACCCGCCGAGGATATTTCGGTTATCGCCGACAAGTTCAAGGATATAAACAGGCAGCGCACTGAGACCATGCGCTCACTCGATCTGCTGGTTCTGGTCTCGCTTTCGATGCCAGAAGGCGCGCTGCGCAAGATTGCCGAGCAGGCGGAGAGGGCAGGTGCAACGCTGGTTTTTCGTGGGCTGAAGGAAGATTCGATGGCAAAAATGGGGGAAGCAATCCGCAAAATACTGGCGGGACGCAATGTTCATGTCGTGATTCATCCGCCCGCTTTTCAGCAATTCAGTGTCACGCAAGTGCCAGCCTTCGTGCTGGCCAGCCAGGATGCGGGCAGGGTGCTGGATAATGGTTGTGCCAGACCGCAGACTTTCGTCAAGGTGAGCGGGGATGTCACGCTCAATTATGCGCTGGATTACATCGAACGCAAGAGTACTGGCTGGGCAACTGCCGCGCGGTCTTTTCATTCGAGAATCATCCGGGCCGATCGATGAAGCGGTTACGGTCGTTTTGGTTTTGGCTCGCGATCATATTGCCAGTCAGCACCTTTGCGGATAGCCTCAACGATGCCTTCGATGAGGCGATACATTTCGGCAAGCATAAAAATACCGGCATGTTTTCCAATATCGATGACCAGACCATCTCCGACAAGCTGCCGTATTACGGTGTATTACCCATTGAGAGTGATCTGTTCCAGAGCGGGCAGGGTCAGCTCACTCAGCCGGGGATCGACAAAGTCAGCAATTGTGCCAGTTATACGCCCTCCGGCAATGCGGTGCTCGATCAGGAGTGCGATGCGGTCAATTTTATCGCCGGCCATCCGCAAATGATGCAACACATACCGATCGCGCCGAACGATTCCATACTCAAGAACACCATCAACGCTCGCAGCAACGCACCCGCCGTCTTTCAAAGCACCGGTATCACGGCGCATGCTGATGGGCAATGCACGGTGCAGACACACACTCTTCCATCGGTCGAGGCAGCGCGAAGTTGCGTCAATGTCAAGGAAATCGATCCACAGGCATGTCTTGCCCCGCGTAACATCGTGCTTGCCCAGAATCCGCACCCCGTCACGGGCGAGATCACCTATACGGTGATTGCCAGTGATTATGACATGAGCGCATGCGATCACCTGGAGTTTGATCCGGCTTACCAGCATCTGGACGGGGAGTGCGCATCGACCGTACCAACTTTTCCGCTACCATCAGGCATCGGTATCCGCGATGTCGCGCCGGATGGCTGCTTTGTCATGCGGCATGGCTATGCAGGAGTGACCGGCGTGGAAGATCGCTCCGAATGTGAATTATTCGAAACGGATCCGTCCTGCACCTTCCAGCGCGCTGGCGCATGTCTGCAATCGCTCGATCTGGAGGGTTATCCTCAACCGATCTGTGTCGAGCAGGAACAACACTACCGTTGCACGACAGCGGTATCCGTCGAGAATACTGTTCTGAACTGTGCCGGGTGGAAGTTCTGCCTCAACGGCAATTGCTTCGATACCGGCCATGAGCATGACACGGATTTTGTGCAAGCGATGCCGTGGGTGGAAGCGGCGAGAGAAGCGGGCGTATACCTTAACGAAAATACGCTGCGACTATTCGATGGTGATGTGGGCAAATGCCGGGTGAAGCTCGGCGGCGTCATGAACTGCTGCAAGCCAAGCGCAGGAGGCAGTGCGTTCAACAACAACCTGCTGTTCAATATCAGCGTGCAGGCAGGCAAGAATGTGCTGACCTACGGCAGCAAGTATCTGTACGACGCGCTCTACGCATCGAGCGCACCGGACTGGTTGGTCAAGGGAATGTCGGCATTGTATGGTGTCGATCCGCTGAAGGTCCCGGCAAGCGGTCTATTGAGTGCATGGTCGCCATCCTTGAGTTATTTCGGTTTCACGGTTTCGTTGGGTGAAATCGCGCCGGGATTTGTTTCCAGTTTGACTGGAATTGGGGTGGCCCAAACCAACCTGTTTGGTTCCGGTCTCTATGTGGGCTTCGATCCCGGTTCGTTGGCCATTTCCATTGCCATTATGGTTGTGCAGGAGCTTTTATCGTGCGAGCCAGATGAACAAATCCTGGCGATGAAAAAAGGTGAGAATCTCTGCCAGCGTGTGGGTACTTATTGTTCCAGGCGTTTTTTTGGCGTCTGTCTAGAGCGCAAGCGTTCCTACTGTTGCTACAACAGCCGCCTGGGCAGGCTCATCAATGCCCAGGGCAGGGCACAAATTGGAAAAGGCTGGGGCAGCGCCAGAAATCCAAGCTGCAGTGGTTTTACCCAGGCAGAATTTGCCTCGATCGATTTTGCGGCACTCGATTTGTCCGAATTCGCACGCGAAGTCATGGCTGCAGTCAAATTGCCCAATGCATCGGATTTGAGCAGCAATGCACAGGATGTCATTACCGGAAGGATGCAAAGTTACTATGACACGGGAAATCAGATTGAATGATGTGAGTCGGCGCATTTTACCCAGTTTGTTGCTTATCTGGATGCTTGCGGGTTGCCAGACATTGGTTGAGCATGGTCCGAGAACCGGTTCCAGCATTCATACGCTGGTTCACAAAGAGACGGTGGTGCTTTTTCCGACTGGTTTCAGCCTGCAGCACGCGATTTATGTCATGGGAAATGGTGCCAGCGCACATCCACAACCCTTGCTGTCCGAGATGCTGCGCGCGCAGGGTTTCAATGTGGTATCGAGCAAGGAAGAAGCCGATTATGTGATGCGAGTCAGCACTTTTGTCACGATGCCTGTCAAGCCAGAAGGCCACGCCATGCCCTATGCGGCGGAATATCTCCTAACCCTGCGCGAAGTGCTGCCGGTTGTCGAACCGTTGCTGCAGCCCGATGCGTCACCCCAAAAACAGATGGAAAACATGGCAAAACGGGTCAAGCAATCCAGTCGCGGTATCATGGGCGCGGACACCGCCAACGCGATTGGCCTTGGTACAACCTTTGGCGGTGAATTGGGTGGCCTGCTCGCCGGGGCAGCAGCGAGTGTTGCCGATATTGCTGCAGGTGCGGCCTCCCGGAACGATATGCGCGCAGGACTGGCAGGTTTTTGTTTCACCATGCACGCAACCAAAAGCGTGTTGAATCAGGTTTTTGGCTTGAATGTTTATGCCGCATCAAATCATCCCGAACATCCGGAAGCTTTGTTGCGCGCCGCAATCGAACGTGCGGCAACTGAAATGGGGCAGCAAGCATCATGGTAAAAGCCTCGTTCACGATAACGGCGCTCTTGACGTCGGTCTTGCTATTGCCTGCCCGCTTGGTGGCGGCTGAAACGGCGCAATATACGCACATCAAGCCTTTGCTGCTTGCGGCAATCGATGCGCCGGATGGCAAAGCGAGCGGTATCCTGACTGGACCACTGGCCAGCCTGTTCAAAACAACCACCGGCTCGAAGTACCCATTGCTTGCCACAGTGACGACAGTGGGAGACTTCAGCCAACCTGGATGCAAGCGTTTGAATCTGCATCTGCAACAGCAGGGTGTCAGGACGACATCGAATGAAAGTAAGAAATTTGAAGTCAGCTACGGGCTGAATCTATGCAGGAATGGGGAAGCGCCTTCGCGGGGTAGTGGGTTGCGGAATTGAAGGGTGGCGCTCCTTTTCTTTCCCGGTGGAATTAGAATTTGCGATTCTTCTACTTTGGCCCGGCTGCGTACTGAGATTATACTGATGGAAAGAAAAGTGATCTATCCGATGCGAATGACAATGCGCCACATTCCGCAGCGACTAAACGTATCAGTTGGGCGCGTTTGTTAAAGCGGGTGTTCGATATCGACATCGAGCGCAGTCCGCACCATGGCGGAGCCCAGAAAATCATCGCCGCCATCTTGGAGAAAGCCGCAATCACTAAAATTCGTGATCATCTTGGTTTGCCTGCCCGGGCACTGCCTAGAATACCTGCACAAATATTTGATCTTTTCGAGCCAATTTGATCCCGTGCTCGCTCCTTTCAACCCTCTTCATCACTGGGCTGACCTTTACCTCTGGGCGTCTTTCGCCTGAAGTGCAAAAATATTTGATATTTTGTGCTAACTGAACCGGAATATAGTCATTTTTCGATCAATTATCACCGTGTCTGACAATTGAATACCCCCCATACCCCCAGAGTTATACTTGACGTAACTCGTAATTAGTACTATTGTCTGAAAAATGATAAGAAGTTTTAAATGCAAATATACCGAAAAACTCTATCACGGTAAGTTTGTAAAACGCTTTTCTAGTATTGGACGACAGGCCGAGCGACGTTTAAGATTGCTGAATGAAGTTGAAACATTAAAAGAACTTGAAAATTTTCCCAGCAACCGCTTTGAAAAATTGATTGGTGATAGAAAAGACCAATACAGCATTAGTATCAACATGCAGTGGCGTATTTGCTTTAAGTGGAATGATGAGCCGTATGACGTTGAAATCGTCGATTATCATTAGGAGATAAAAGACATGACAAAAAGAATAGGAGAACCTATACACCCTGGTGAAATTCTGGCCGATGAACTTGAATTTATTGGAATCAATGCGGGTGAATTGGCCAAAAAGATTGATGTGCCAAAGAATCGAATATATCAAATAGTAAATGGTGAGCGCAGCGTTACGGCTGATACAGCTTTACGCCTTGGAAAATTCTTTGGAACAGGCCCTAGAATTTGGCTCAATCTGCAAAAAGCATATGAGTTAGATGTCGCTTCCAAACAAATCGGCAGCGCGCTTAATGACATTGCTACATATGATCACCAAACTGCATAAACTAATAGTCAGTCATCCTGAAACACAAGGATAGAGACGCGCCAATTTCTGTCGCGCATCCTGTGCAGTAAAGCGCCACTGCACAGGCATGGCTTTGGCGTTCCGTTCAGTAACATTGGCTTCCACCTCACGGCGCAGGCGTTCTTTATTCGCGATGCGCTGCGACAGACACATATTCGACAACACTGCCAATTCAATTTCGGCGATATTTAACCAACTGCCATGTTTAGGCGTATAGTGAAACTCGATTTTCCGCGCCAATTCTCGCGCCTGTTCGGCAGGAAACGCCTCGTACAATGAAGCTTTCTTGTGGGTATTGAGGTTATCGAGCACCACTCTTATGGCTGTGGCTTCGGGGTAAAGTTCGACTATGCGCTTCATGCTGTGGGCAAATTCAATCTTGGTTCGTCGATCAGTGATCTCCACCTGCCGAAAACCTCGCTTGGGCTCACAAATCATCATTAAATCGCATACGCCCTTGCGTTCATATTAGGTATCGTAGCGCGCTGGCACACCGGGTTTGGCGGAAAGTGGCGTGCGGATTTCGGCAATCAATTGCTTCGGACTTTCGTCAAAACATACAACCGGGCGCAACGGATCATAAGGTTCCTCATAAAGATCCAGCACGTCTTCCATCGCCGCCACATAATCCGCACTGACTTCAGGAATGCACCATTCCTGCTTCTGCCAAGGTTTTAACCCAAGTTCGCAGCTTTTTCCCCCAAAACCACCCAAAACCCCCCATTTTTGCTCTAAATCAGAAAAAAATTCTTTTATAATCAATAGCGAT
>NZ_FNOY01000017.1 GCF_900107165.1 Nitrosomonas halophila | reverse complement strand
GCCCTGACGGGCAACTCCAAATGTATCGGTAATCTTGCTTTTTTACACAAAAACCCTGTCAAGCACTTTTTGCATTTTTTTCGCTGAATAGTTACAAAAACTAGTTATAGCAGTTTCATCGAGCGCACTTTTTGATTTGAGTGAGTCGGATAGAGTATTTCGAGAAGAAGGTCCAAAAGCGTACAAGGAGTTCCAAGAAAAGCACTTGGATATTATCCTAGAGAAAGGCGTAGCGTTTCCATTTATTAGGCGATTTTTAGGGATTAATCAGAGGTTCCAGAAGGAGCTGCCTGTCGAAGTCGTTTTGTTGTCTAGGAACTCTGCGGCAACAGGAAAACGTGTCTTTCGGTCTATCAAGCACCACGGGTTAGACATATCAAGGGCAGCGTTCATGGAAGGTAAGTCGCCTTACGGATACATACCTGCTTTTAATGCTTCACTATTTCTTTCAGCGAACGAAGAAGATGTGGTGAATGCAATTGATTATGGTTACCCCGCTGGTACTGTTTTGCCAACCAAGGTCATCGACGACCTAGCGGATGGAGAGTTGAGAATTGCTTTTGACTTTGATGGCGTCATTGCAGACGACGAATCAGAAACGGTATTTAGAGACGGTGAACTGGAAGCATTTCACCAGCATGAAGTCGAGAAGTCTCACATACCGCATAATCCCGGGCCATTGGCTGATTTATTCAAAAAGCTTTCTTTTATGCAGAAGTTAGAAGATAGAGTAGAAGAAAAGGATCGGGAGTACAAACGCATTCTAAGAACAGCGATTGTTACCGCCAGGAATGCACCGGCTCATGAGCGTGTCATAACGACGCTTGAAAAATGGGGTGTGAGCTCAAACGAAACGTTTTTCCTTGGCGGTATGAAGAAAGAACGCATACTTACCGTTCTTAAGCCTCACATGTTTTTTGACGATCAGAAATCGCATTTGGAATCAGAAGCAGGAGACATCCCCATGGTTCATGTCCCATTCGGTATTGCGAACCAAAGAATCGGACAAAAATATCCAGCGGACTCGTAAACTCGCCGCTGATTTTTGCGTTAGCTGCAAGTCGCATATCGAGTGAGAAAATGGAAATAAGATTTGTAACAAAAAATCCACATAAGGCAAAAGAAGTCGAAGCTATCCTTGGTGATATAGGTGTTTCAATCGTAGATGTGTCTTTAAAAATCCATGAAATTCAAACTGAAGATATTCAGGATATTGTCAGAGACAAAATCCTGAAAGCTTTTAAGATGATTGGGCGGCCAGTTTTTATCGAGCATACGGGGCTCTATATTAATAGCTTACAAGGTTTTCCTGGCGGTCTGACACAAGTTTTCTGGGACAAGTTAGGAGCCGATAATTTTTCCAAGCTTCTCGGAAACCTTGAAAATACTGAATTAAGCGCAAAAACTGTCATCGCCTTCTGTGATTCTAAGAAAATTCATGTCTTTGAGGGCGAGGTTGAAGGCAATATTTCTAAAGAACCGAGAGGGAGTCGAGACTTTCAATGGGATTGTGTCTTTATCCCCAAAGGGTGACAAGACCTTCGCTGAACTTGGCGAAAAAAAGAATGAAATATCCATGAGGAAAATTGCTTTTAATAGGTTCCGAGAATTCTTACAAAGGGAGGTTTTGTAATGGGTGAACTAATTACCTCCTATCGAGAAAGAAATGTAATTTTATTTGTGGGCGCTGGTGTATCGAAGAACCTTGGACTTCCAACTTGGTCAAAATTAATTGATCATATTGCTAAAGAACTAGGATATGACCCCGAAATCTATAAGTCTTTTGGGGAAAGCTTGGCGCTGGCTGAGTACTATCGTGTGAAAAAAGGCAGTATTGGTCCGCTCAGAAGCTGGATGGATACTAACTGGCACTCCGAGAACGTAGACTTGGCTGGTTCGGTTATCCACAAGCTAATAGCGAACTCAAAGTTTCCAATTATCTACACAACTAACTATGATCGCTGGATTGAAAAGTCATTTGAGTTTTACCAGAAACGATTCACAAAAATAGCAGGCGTATCAGACATTCCTCTCATTAAAGATGGTGTTACACAGATCATTAAGTTTCATGGTGACTTTGATAATGATGAAACGATTGTTCTGAATGAGTCGAGTTACTACGAACGACTTGAGTTTGAAACCCCTTTAGATATAAAGCTTAGATCGGACGTTCTTGGTAAATCTGTTTTATTTATTGGATATAGCCTTGCTGATGTGAACCTCCGATTTCTATTTTATAAACTAGCCAAGCTATGGAAAACCACTAAACAACCACCGGCTCAAGCCGGTGGGTTAGAGTTACGGACTGAAAGTCCGGATACGCGTCGACTAAACGACGCGTCTTATTCCGGCTCCATTTTAAAATTATCGTTTGGATTGGGTTCAAAGTGATTTTCCAAGTATTGCTTGATCATCTCTTCTGTCATCTGACCTACTGTCGCGCAGAAATACCCTCGCGCCCAAAAATGTCTTCCCCAGTACCTCTTCTTAAGGTAAGGAAACTCTTCAAACAGATAGCTCGATGTTCGTCCTTTTATCCGTCTCATGATCTCACTCGGCGCCATCTCCGGCGGACAACTCACCAGTATATGCACATGATCTTTACTCACCACACCCTGCACAATTCTGATTTCGAATGCTTCGCACGTCTGACGTACCAATTCCCGAACCCGTTCTGCTATCTCCCCTTTCAGAACCTTATATCTATACTTTGTTACCCATACAAAATGATACTCAATTTGATAGACCGTATGACTTCCATATCTATAATCCATGCCACACCTCCTGTGTGACATATTCTCGCAGCTAAAGCTGACCGGCTAAAGCCGGTGGTTTTAACCTTATGATGGATAATAATGGTGGTGGCGTCCAGCCGAGATCTTATGTATTTACTCATAGGCCAAATCCAATACAAGAAGCGATATTGGATCAGTGGGGTATTAATATGATTACATCAAAAGAAGATGATCCCCAGAAAGCATTACGAGAATTTCTGGAGCAATTCCGGTGATCTTACAGCTTGGGGGTCAAGTCTAGTATTACTATAGCCAATAATCCACCCCACGCAATCGAAAGCAATCGGAAGAATCAGGCAAGCGAAAACAAAACAGGGCGAAAGCCGGCAGGTTTTCTATACTCGTTGAAGGTGCAATTTCCGAAGCATGATCCCGCCTGCTTCAGTGGGATAGGCAGTCGCATTGCCATGCATCAGGCCGACCGCGAATAATGACGTTCAACTGAGGAGATTTGATCAAAGCAAGGCGTTGATTTCCAGCAAATCGTCCTCATCCAGTTCACCGACTTCGGCTTTGAGCTGGAGTCGCGCCATCAGATAATCGTAATAGGCCTGGGCAAGATCGCGGCGTGCGGAGAAGTATTGCTGTTGTGCGTTGAGAACATCCACTTCTGTTCTGACGCCGACTTCCTGACCGAGCACAGTCGAATCCAGCTGGCTGCGACTGGAGATCAGCGCTTGCTTGAGCGCCTTGACTTGTGCGATACCATTGGTGACTTTGAGATAATTCTGGCGTACTTGCAAAGCGGTTGTGCGTTGCACATTTTCCAATTCCTTGCGCGCCTGGTCGCGTTTTGCCAGCGCTTCCCGGACACGGGACTGCACGGAAAATCCCTGAAAGATGGGCACATTCAACTGTAGTCCGATCTCTTTGGAGACCAGATCGATCCCCTGTCCGGTGAAAGCACCACCTACGCCAGTTTGGTTGCTGTATCGCGCGACCAGATCAAGTGTGGGGTAATGGCCGGCCTTGACGCGCCGGATCTCCTGTTCGGAGAGTTCGTATGCAATACGCTGTATCCGCAGCAGGAAATTCTTTTCTTCGGCCAATTGCACCCAATCTTCCATGCCGTTATGGGGGAGATTTAATGGATCGGCAATCACTTTATCCAGGCTGGCATCTTGCAGGTCGTGCGGCAGGCGGTTGATCAGAACCTGCAGGGTACGCTGGCTGATTTCCAGGGTATTTCTGGCCGCAATTTCTTGCGATAGGGTCAGATCAAAACGGGCCTGTGCTTCATGGGTATCGACGATGGTCGCAACGCCCACCTCAAAATTCCGTTTGGCCTGCTCCAATTGTTCATGAATGGCTTTTTTCTGGGTTTCGACGACTTCAAGATTGATTTTGGCTATCAGGACGTCGAAGTAGGCCTGTGCAACACGCAGAATCAGGTCCTGGGCGGCAGTGACGAATTGTGCGTCCGCCTGGGCAACTTCGTTTTTCGACTGCTCAAAAATAATGAAATTTTCGATTCGAATAAGCGGCTGTGTTGCTGTGGCGGTAATGCCACGATTTCTAATCAAACGTTCCGGACCAAAATTAGTATCGACATACTGGTTCTGCCCTATTCCGACCAAATTGATTTCGGGCAGTAGGCCAGCCCGCCCCTGGGGCAGCCGTTCCTGGGCGGCGACATAGGCCGCGCGTGCTGCACCGTATTGCGCGTCATATTCGAGCGCTTCCCGATAGATTTGCAGGAGATCGGCTGCTTGGACTGGAACAGAGAAAAATAAGCCCATAAGCAGCGAAGAGACAATGGATTGCAGACTTTTCATTGTTGACGGGCGAATGTGACAAATACCAATAGCTGAGCGGATTGATTGCTAATTAATGGTTCCAACCAGAATGATTGCCCTACCTTGATAGGGCAATCATGGCATTAGAAGTGAAAATGTTCACTTTGTAGCGCATTCTTGAGGGGCGCAGTACAAGTTTCGAACAAGAAGATTGAATGATAATTACCGGGTGCGGTACAGGTTATCAGCGTCGCTTCCATGACCGGTTCTTCTCCGACAATAGCAAACAAGCGGCCTCCTGGCGCAAGGCTTTTCTGGAAAGCTTCGGGCAGAACGGGAGTGGAGGCCGTTAACACGATCACATCATAGGGTTCGTGTTTTGGCCAGCCGCGGGCGGCATCTCCCTGTTCTAGTGTTACGTTGGCCGTGCCATGTACCTGCAGATTAATTTTGGCCATGGCATGGAGTGCTGGGACGATTTCAACGCTGTGAACATGTGCGCATAATTCGGCGAGCAATGCCGTCATGTAGCCTGTTCCGGTGCCAATTTCAAGCACCTTGTCGGTTTTTTTGAGACGTAACTCCTGCAGGATGCGTGCTTCCATTTTTGGCGTGAGCATGACGGCATCATGTTCCAGGGGGATTTCCATGTCCATGAAAGCCATCGCCCGATAGGCTGCAGGCACAAACTCCTCGCGTTTGACTTTATATAACAAGCCAAGAACATCCTGGTCCAGCACACTCCAGGTTCTGATTTGTTGCTCGACCATGTTGAAACGGGTTTGTTCAAGGTCCATCATAGATTTCATAACATTATGTTGGTGGAAAGAATCAAGCTTGCAATTATTTCATATTTCCTTTAGCTTGACAGCCTCGGCTAGGGGTCCACATTCGAAACGATTTTGAATGTTGGTGAGAGAGTCCCTTAATACCTGATGCGGATAACGCCGCCGGAGGGAAGCCAGGATTTATCTTCCTGCTCCTCACGGCCATTTGAGGAGCATAACATGAAAACGACCATTTCTAAGCTGGAAAAATTTACGAACGATAGCGCGCAGGTGGATGCGGCAGCCATACAGCCGCTACCTAATTCGCGGAAGATCTATCTGCAGGGATCCCGGTCTGATATCCGGGTACCCATGCGGGAAATTAGCCAATCCGATACCGCTACCAGTCAAGGGGTTGAGAAAAACCCGCCGATTTACGTCTACGATACTTCTGGCCCTTATACTGATCCGGCTGCCAGTATCGATATCCGTCAAGGACTGCCGCCGGTGCGCGAGCAGTGGATAGATGAACGGGCCGATACCGAAATTTTATCTGGATTTTCTTCCAGTTATAGCCGGGAGCGGTTGAGCGATCCGAAATTGATGGATATGCGTTTCCATCTCAAGCGTCCTGCGCGCCGTGCGAAATCCGGGGCCAACGTCACCCAAATGCATTATGCGCGACGCGGCATCATTACGCCGGAGATGGAGTTCATTGCCATCCGGGAAAATCAGCGGCGGGAACAGGCTGATTTGAATGGCGAGGGTTTGCTGACACGTCAGCATCCTGGCCAGGGTTTCGGTGCAGCGATCCAGCAATGGATTACGCCGGAATTTGTGCGTGCTGAGGTCGCATGCGGGCGTGCCATCATTCCTGCCAATATCAATCATCCAGAAGCTGAGCCGATGATTATCGGCCGAAATTTTCTGGTTAAAATCAATGCCAATATCGGTAATTCCGCACTCGGTTCCAGCATTCAGGACGAAGTGGAGAAAATGACCTGGGCTATCCGCTGGGGTGGCGATACCGTGATGGATCTCTCGACCGGGAAAAACATTCATGAAACACGCGAATGGATCATTCGGAACAGCCCGGTGCCGATCGGTACGGTGCCGATTTATCAGGCCCTGGAGAAAGTGGATGGCCGGGCCGAGGAGCTGACCTGGGAGATTTTCCGTGACACTTTGATCGAGCAGGCAGAGCAAGGCGTGGATTACTTTACCATCCATGCCGGTGTGCGACTGCCCTTCATCCCGATGACGGCCAAGCGTATGACCGGGATTGTATCGCGGGGCGGCTCCATCATGGCCAAATGGTGTCTGGCACACCATCAAGAAAGCTTTCTCTATACGCACTTCGAAGATATCTGTGAAATCATGAAGGCGTATGACGTCAGCTTTTCTTTGGGCGACGGCCTGCGTCCTGGCTCGATCTACGATGCCAACGATGAGGCCCAGCTTGCCGAGCTGAAAACCTTGGGCGAGCTGACCGAAATCGCCTGGAAGCATGATGTACAGGTCATGATCGAAGGCCCGGGTCATGTGCCCATGCAGCTGATCAAGGAAAACATGGATTTACAGCTTAAGTATTGCCATGAAGCGCCGTTTTATACATTGGGCCCTCTGACTACCGACATTGCTCCGGGTTACGATCACATTACGTCGGCAATCGGTGCCGCCATGATCGGCTGGTATGGAACCGCCATGCTTTGTTATGTCACGCCCAAGGAGCATCTGGGGCTGCCCGATAAGGATGATGTCAAGGACGGTATTATTGCCTACAAAATTGCCGCACATGCGGCCGATCTTGCCAAGGGCCATCCTGGCGCACAAATTCGTGACAATGCATTGTCCAAGGCACGGTTTGAATTCCGCTGGAACGATCAGTTCAATCTGGGACTCGATCCGGACAAAGCGAGAGAGTTTCATGATGAAACCCTGCCGCAGGAAGGCGCCAAGCTTGCCCATTTCTGCTCGATGTGCGGGCCCAATTTCTGCTCGATGAAAATCACCCAGGATGTGCGTGATTATGCAGCGCAGCAGGGCATTTCAGAAGCCGAAGCTTTGCAGGATGGCATGGCTCAGAAATCCAGTGAATTCGTTGATAAGGGTGGGGAGCTCTACAGTAAGTTATGAGTTTTGTTTCAATATTTAATTGCTTGGGGTGGATGCTGGCACGATGGATTGGGTGATACTTTTTAAGGCGTTCCTGCTCGGGATCGTGGAAGGACTGACCGAGTTCCTGCCGGTTTCCTCCACTGGCCACTTGATTCTGGTCGGTGATTTGCTGGATTTTAATGATGACAAGGCCAAGGTGTTCACGGTCGCCATTCAGCTTGGCGCGATTTTGGCGGTTTGTTGGGAATATCGCGAGCGATTGATGAATGTCATCAAAGGGCTGGGTACAAAATCAGCAAACCGCTTTGTATTCAACTTGTTTGTTGCATTCCTGCCCGCTGCGGTGCTCGGTCTGCTGTTTATCCAGACGATTAAATATTACCTGTTCCACCCATTGCCGGTTGCGATTGCGCTGATAGTCGGTGGCTTGTTGATACTCTGGGCGGAACGCAGGGAACATGTGATTGAAGTTGAAAGTGTCGATGACATGGACTGGAAGCATGCGCTGAAAGTGGGGTGCGCGCAGTGCCTGGCCTTGATTCCGGGAACCTCCCGTTCAGGGGCAACTATCATCGGCGGCCTGTTCTTTGGCTTGTCACGCAAAGCGGCAGCAGAATTTTCGTTCTTCCTTGCCATCCCCGTGATGTTTGCCGCGACCTTTTACGATGTCTACAGGAGCCAGGAATTTCTGTATGTAGATGATCTGGGGATGTTTGTGGTGGGATCAGTGGCAGCTTTTGTCAGTGCGTTGTTTGCGATACGCGGATTGATTCGTTATATCAGCCACCATGACTTCACGTTGTTTGCCTGGTACCGGATCGGTTTCGGATTGATCGTGTTGTTGACCGCTTATACTGGCCTGATTGACTGGTCGATGGATTAAAGCGTCCCGCCGGGGAGCGCCGTCCAGCTGACCACCATTCATCATCGCTGACAATATGTTTCTGGCCGTGAGGCCAGAATCGGAAAGCGTGGCAGAAAAGCAATCCAGTATCCGCCTGTTATTCAGGCATTACGGATTGCTTTTTGCGTTTGGTCTGGAGTGAAAACATATTCACAACATATCCATCCGCTTAGGGTTGGATGGCAGGTGTCATGAGTTCGGTAGAGGTGCACATGGCGGCGTTTCACGCGACCACTGGCTGGTATCAGCTCTGAATCCAGGGCAACCCGGCTGCCTTCCAGCCGTTTTTTCGGCCGCGGTGACCGCTCTCATCCTTGTCGCCTTCAAAACCTTCCAGAATGTTATAGCAATCGGGAAAACCATTTTGGCTCATGATCGTTGCCGCATGATCGGAACGGTTGCCGCTGCGGCAAATGAACATCAAGGTGGCATCATCCGTGATCTGGGCAGCCAGTTGGTCAACGAAATCCGGATTGGGTTGCATGCCCGGATAACTGCTCAGTTCAATCTCGATTGCGCCTGGAATGCGCCCGACCCAGTCGAGCTCCGCCTTGCAGCGCACATCCACAAGCCTGGTCTCAGGCTTGGCTCGTAATAGCGCGATGGCTTCGGCGGGCAGCAGCGCGCCCTTGTATGGCAAACCCATTTCTTCTGCCCGTTGCTGGGCAGTTTCCAGAATATTATCGATAGCGTCCATTGTTATCAATTGATGTTGAAAGCATAGATGTTATCAAATTTACCCGCCTGTAGATAAGTTGAGTGCGGGATAAACTGGTTTCTGGGGGAGTCCAGGTGCCTCTCGAGATGCCATCGTGTCGTGCATTGGGCGCGCCCAGCACAACGTCAGATATCCAGTCCTGTCTGGATGCAACCCGCTTTAAGCTTTAAATATTTTCCGCTTTTTCAATCACGACATCTTCCAGTGGCACATCTTGATGGCCAGCATAACTGCCGGTTTTTACTTTCTTGATGGCGTCGACGACTTCTTGGCCCTCGACAACCTTGCCAAATACACAGTAGCCGTAGCCTTGAGTGGAGGTATTGGCATGGTTCAGGAAATGATTGTTGGCAACGTTGATGAAGAACTGTGAAGTCGCAGAGTGCGGATCACTGGTGCGTGCCATGGCAATCGTGTGGGTCTCGTTTTTGGCGCCTTGAGCGGCTTCGTTCTGGATCGGGGCAAGGGTGGGCTTTTCTTTCAAGCCGGCAGTATAGCCGCCTCCCTGGATCATGAAGCCGTCTATGACGCGGTGAAACAAGGTGTTGTCATAATGACCACTATCGACGTAGCGCAAAAAATTCTCGACCGTAGCAGGTGTTTTTTCGCTGTCGAGTTCCAGGGTAATGACGCCATAATTGGTGTGTAGTTTAACCATTGTTGTCCTAAATTTAGAGTTTATTGAGCGCGGGCAGGTGCCGCAAGGGGTTTGATATGTTCGATAACGACCATGTCTTGCGGCACATCGCTGGCGAAAGGCCCCTTGGCGCCGGTTGGCGTCGCGGCAATACGATTGACGATCTCCATTCCAGCCGTCACCTTGCCAAATACCGTATAGCCATATCCACGCAGGGTCGGGGCAGTGTAATCGAGAAAGTTGTTGTTTGCCACGTTGATAAAAAATTGTGAGGAAGCCGAGTGCGGATCGCTGGTGCGTGCCATCGCAATCGTGCCGATATTGTTTTTCAGACCATTGGCCGCTTCGTTTTCAATCGGCTGGCGGGTCGGTTTTTGTGCAAGATTCTGATCGAATCCACCACCTTGGATCATGAAATCGGGGATCACCCGATGAAAAATAGTGCCGCTATAGTAGCTATCTTTAACATAGTTTAGAAAATTTTCGACAGTTTTGGGTGCCTTGTCGGGATAAAGTTCAAGCTGTATGGTGCCCAGGTTGGTTCTGATTTCCACGGTTGGATTCGCCGCCCAAACAGACGTGCCCAACATCAGTAAAAATGCGATGAGCAGATGTCTTGCCAGGCTACTGGGTTGCATGAAGCGGGCTGATTGGCGCTGAAAATAAGCAGTTTTCATTATGGTATACTCTCCGGGTTTTGCTTCTTGGGATTGAGAAAAAGTTGCTATCTTTTCTCATTAAGCAAGCAGTTCCTGGATTCTACCAATAAGATGATCTTTCCCACAATCTCGCCTATTGACCCCGATGCTTAGAATTTACAATACGCTCGCCAGAACCAAACAGGAATTTGTGCCTTTGACGCCTGGGGAAGTCAGGATGTATGTCTGCGGCATGACGGTCTATGATTACTGTCATCTTGGGCATGCCCGCGTGCTGGTGGTGTTTGATAGCGTCGTGCGCTGGCTGCAAACGCTGGGCTACAAGGTGACTTATGTGCGCAATATTACCGATATCGACGACAAGATTATCCGGCGCGCGCTGGAGAATCACGAGCCGATCAGCAAGCTGACCGATCGTTATATCCAGGCTATGGAAGAAGATGCAGCGGCCCTGGGTGTAGCCAGACCCGCTTTTGAGCCCCGTGCGACCGACTGCATCGAGGATATGATTGCGATGATCCGTACACTGCTGGATAAAAATCTGGCATACGTCGCGGATAATGGAGACGTGTTCTACGCTGTCCATCATTTTCCAGATTACGGCAAACTTTCGGGAAAATCACTCGACGATCTGCGTGCTGGTGAACGGGTGGAGATCGATGGCAATAAAAGAGATCCGCTCGATTTCGTATTGTGGAAAGCAGCCAAACCAGAGGAACCCAGCTGGGATTCGCCCTGGGGCAAGGGGCGGCCAGGTTGGCATATCGAATGTTCCGCTATGAGTGAGCGTTATCTGGGCGAACATTTCGATATTCATGGAGGCGGACAGGATTTGCAGTTTCCGCACCATGAGAACGAGATCGCCCAGAGTGAGGGCGCGCATGATCATCCGTATGTGAATTACTGGATGCATAATGGGTTTGTCCGGGTTGACAATGAAAAAATGTCCAAGTCATTGGGCAATTTTTTCACCGTTCGCGAGGTATTGGCTCGCTATCAGCCGGAAGTCGTGCGTTTCTTCATCTTGCGGGCGCATTACCGCAGTCCCCTGAATTATTCGGACGCGCATCTGAATGATGCCAGAAATGCGCTGGATCGGCTGTATACCACATTGAAGAATCATCCGGCCCAAGCGTTGCTGGTTGACTGGAGCGATGACTATGCCGCGCGCTTCATGAACGCGATGAATGATGATTTCAATACGCCGGAGGCGATTGCCGTGCTGTTTGATCTGTCTGGAGAAGCCAACCGGAGCGGGGATCCCCGTTATGCCTCCCTTCTCATGACGCTGGGGGGCATATTGGGTTTATTGCAACAGCCCCCCCATCGTTATCTGCAGCATGAGACCCATTCGCAAGGCGGGCAATATACTGAAGCGGAGATTGAACACCTGATCCAGCAACGCCTGCAAGCGCGTAAAGCGAAGAATTTTGCTGAAGCCGATGCGCTGCGCGCGCAATTGGCTGAAGCCGGCATTATTCTGGAGGACGGTTCGGCGGGAACGACTTGGCGGCGACAGTAGGCCATCAGGGTAATTTGCCAGACATAGAGCACTGATCGGCTGAAATCACTGAGCGGGATACATTGGCTGGGCTCGACGCCGGGAATGATGAACGTATTGCTGATCAAAAGGCTGCCGGGCCGCATCTCCAGACACGCCTTTTGCCATAAAGACGGCATGGGCACAGGAGAAAGGTAGGCATAGACGATGTCATAACTGGCCAGATCATGCCGCCAGATATCCGTCCAATGAAACCGGCAGATATGTTTGCATAAATAGGCCCGCAGTTTGCTGATCCAGCAGGGCAGCATGGCAAGCTCGATGCCGTGATAATTGCCGTTTGGTCGCTGTCGGGCAAGTTTGCACACCAATCCCCCGCAACCCGAACCCAGGTCAATGAATCGAAAATGGCGATCTGCCGGTAACATCTCAGCAAGTGTCCGGATAGTGGCGTTACTGGATAAAAAGAATGGCACTTGGGTGCGGTCGGTTCTGCCGAAAATCAGTGCCAGCAGGATAAAACCGGCCAGGTAGCTATAGGTGGGCAATTCCAGTGCCAGTGTTGCCAACAGGGCCGGAGTGAAAAACAGGTGTATGAGTGTCCGCCAGTATGCCATCCGGTCGGTATAAAAGCTTATCCAGGCGGCAATAGCGCCTTGCATGAGCGAGGCGAGCAGCAGCGTGATATCCCAAGGTAGCAGTATGGCCAGCAGACTGGCGATCAGGCAGGCAGCCAACTGGATCGCACCAGCACGGGTTAACGGCCGCATGGCAACCAAAATGATTTTACCCTGGTGATGTTGCGGGTACGAATGATATGCATGGGTGGGCGTGCAGGGTTAAAGTGTGGCCCCCCGGGGGGGCTGCCATTGCGGAGGTGCTGATCCGTCGTGATCCACTGGCTACCTTGGGTTGATATCAATCCGGTTTGGTTGGCGCCCCGCTGAGCGTTTGTGCGCTGACCTCGTTTTGATGGTAGATGTTAACGCTCTGATTTTCACGAAACACGGCTTCTTCGGCTTTTTTATTCATGACGATGATGCTGATCCGTCGGTTGAAAGGACTGTAGGGGTCTTCCTTGTCGAAAGGGACTGCGGAAGACAGCCCGACTACATTTAATACTTTCTCCGGGTACATGCCGCCGGCGATAAGCTCGCGGCGCGAGGCATTGGCGCGATCGGCCGATAATTCCCAATTGCTGTAGCTTTTTTCTCCGGATGGATAGGGTGTGGCATCGGTATGCCCGGAGAGGCTGATTTTGTTGTCGACATCGTTGAGCATCTTGCCAATTTCCCGCAGGATAACCTTGGTATAGGGTTGCAATTCTGCGCTGCCGAGTGCAAACATGGGGCGGTTCTTTTCGTCCAGAATCTGGATGCGCAGGCCTTTCGGTTAACGGCCGCATGGCAACCAAAATGATTTTACCCTGGTGATGTTGCGGGTACGAATGATATGCATGGGTGGGCGTGCAGGGTTAAAGTGTGGCCCCCCGGGGGGGCTGCCATTGCGGAGGTGCTGATCCGTCGTGATCCACTGGCTACCTTGGGTTGATATCAATCCGGTTTGGTTGGCGCCCCGCTGAGCGTTTGTGCGCTGACCTCGTTTTGATGGTAGATGTTAACGCTCTGATTTTCACGAAACACGGCTTCTTCGGCTTTTTTATTCATGACGATGATGCTGATCCGTCGGTTGAAAGGACTGTAGGGGTCTTCCTTGTCGAAAGGGACTGCGGAAGACAGCCCGACTACATTTAATACTTTCTCCGGGTACATGCCGCCGGCGATAAGCTCGCGGCGCGAGGCATTGGCGCGATCGGCCGATAATTCCCAATTGCTGTAGCTTTTTTCTCCGGATGGATAGGGTGTGGCATCGGTATGCCCGGAGAGGCTGATTTTGTTGTCGACATCGTTGAGCATCTTGCCAATTTCCCGCAGGATAACCTTGGTATAGGGTTGCAATTCTGCGCTGCCGAGTGCAAACATGGGGCGGTTCTTTTCGTCCAGAATCTGGATGCGCAGGCCTTTCGTCGTGATATCAAGTAAAAGTTGCTGCTTGAATTTCTTGAGGAATGGGTTGCTGTCAATTACCCGTTCAATTTTTTTCTTGAGCTTTTTGAGCTGTTCCAGTTCGAGCCGTTCTTGCAGCGCGCGTGCGGTTTTGAGGTCGACTTGACCGGCTTGACGGCTCAGATCTTCTCCCCCGCCCTGGATCACGCTCGAGCGGTCACCGCTGCTATTTCCACCGAATAGGGCGACTTTAAGCGGCATTTTGAAATATTCGGCAATGCCTTCTTTGTCGCTCTGGGAAGTGGTGCCCAATAGCCACATCAACAGGAAGAAAGCCATCATCGCGGTGACAAAGTCAGCATAGGCAATTTTCCATGTCCCGCCGTGGTGGGCGCCATTCACCTTCTTGATGCGCTTGATGATGATGGGTTTCTGTAAGAGGTTATCAGCCATTTATGGCCTCGCATGAATGAAGGATAATTGTTCTCACTTGGCGCGGTTTTGTTTGATGTGCTGTTCCAGCTCGATGAAGGATGGCCGTTCGGTAGAGAACAGTACTTTTCTGCCAAACTCGATCGAAAGTGCCGGTGCGTAGCCATTGAGATTGGCCAGCAAGGTAACTTTGATGCACTCCAGGAGCTTGTTCGATTCATGCAGGCGTTGCTCCAGGCGGCTGGCCAATGGCCCAACGAAACCATAGGAAAGCAGAATGCCCAGGAAGGTGCCCACCAATGCCGCAGCGATTAACCTGCCCAGCTCCGCAGGCGGAATGCCAATCGAGGCCATGGTATGCACGACACCCATGACGGCTGCGACAATACCAAAAGCAGGCAGGGCATCACCGATCTTGGTGATCACATGAATGGGCACTTCACCTTCCTGGTGATGGGTCTCGATCTCGCCATCCATCAGGTTTTCGATTTCCAGCGGATTGAGATTGCCGCCTACCATGAGCCGCAAGTAGTCGGTGATAAATTCGACGACATGTTGATCTGACAGGATATTGGGATATTTTGTAAACAATGGGCTGTTATGGGGCTCGTCCACATCGGTTTCAATCGACATCAATCCTTCTTTCCGGATTTTTCCCAGTATTTCGTAGAGCAGCAGCATCAGTTCCATGTAGATTGCTTTGGTATATTTGGCCCCTTTGAAAATAGTGGGTAGGGTTTTGAAAGTTGCCTTGATCGCCTTGCCCGAGTTGCCGACAAAGAATGCGCCGAGAGCCGCGCCCGCGATCATGAGCAGTTCGACCGGCTGGAATAGCGCTCCCAAGTGGCCGCCAGCCAGTACAAAGCCGCCGAACACGGAAAAAATGACAACTAGATATCCGATAGTTACCAGCATGTTTGAAAATATCCTTTGGAATTTTTCAAATTTTAACGGCTATTGGCGGGCCAACTTTAGGCCGGCATCATCCTCGATGCCGGGCACTGTGTCACCATGCGGTGCTTCATGAGGCATCCAGTTGTCTTTTCCAATCTGGATCCTGTGACGGTCAGTGGTATCGCGCAATTTTATGCGCCCTGCCGGGAATCGTTCAGGGACTGCTCGGGAATGGAGCGGTTTCGTTCTGGCGTTCGCGGCCGAGCCGGGAATAACGGGCGGGTGCACTGGCTTGGTAGATCCAGCGATTCAATAGGTTGCGGGCAACGGGTATGATTTCTGATGCGGTCATGCCAACCGGCCCATGCAGCGTATGAAGCAGGGCGTCCGCTGCGGCGCCATGCAAATAAACCGCCACCAACAGCGCATTTTCGGGCGATAAACCTTGCGCCAGGAGCGCGCCCAGCAAACCGGACAAGACATCGCCCGTTCCCGCCGTGCTTAAACCTGGATTGCCTGTGGGGTTGAAGTAGCAATGGCCGTCCGGTCGTGCACAGATGCTGCCTGCTCCTTTCAGTATGACCAGGCAGTTAAATAGCTTGGCCAGATTCCTGGCGGCATCGAACCGATGCCGCTGCACTGCGATTGTCGACAGGTTGAGCAGGCGACCGGCTTCAGCGGGGTGCGGTGTCAGTATGGCAGGCGCCTGACGCGTTTGCAGGGCAGCGCCCAACTCCGTGTAATTTGCAATCAGATTGAGCGCATCCGCGTCCAGAACCAATGGCAGGCGGGTTTGGAGTGCCTGCTCCAGATAGCTGCATGCCGTAATTTGTGTGCCGAGGCCAGGGCCGATCACCAGGCAATCCAGGCTATCCTGCTTCAGCAAATCCCGTGGCGCGCGCAGCATCAGTTCGGGCTGAACCGGGTCGATCGCAGGGGAGGCGAGATCGGCGAGCAGACCCAGATAGACACGTCCTGCTCCAAGCCCGAGTGCGGCGCGTCCTGCCAGCAGGGCGGCGCCAACCATGCCGGCTGCGCCGCCCAGGATGCCGACTCGGCCATATGTGCCCTTGTGGCTGTTGGCCGGTCGCGGGCGAGGCAGCCGCATCGCGATTTCCGCTTCGTTCAGCAACCCGTTCCGGGCGGGCAGCATGGCGGCAACCTCCAGCCCCAGGTCGCATATCACAATTTCCCCGCAGTGATCGCAGCCATCATGGGTGAGCAGGCCGGGTTTCAGTGCGATGAAGGTGGTCGTGAGGGTGGCTTGGATCGCTGCCTCATGGACATGGCCGGAATCGCTTGCGAGTCCGCTTGGAATATCCAGTGCCAGTATCGGAAGATGCAGCTGATTGGCTTGTCCAATCAGCTGCCGGTATTTTTCTCCAAGCGGGCGTGTTTCATCCAGTCCGATGCCGAATAAACCATCGATCACACAATCCCATTGTCCATGAGCGGGAATGGCCTGCTCAGTGCGGCCTCCGGCAAGTTGCCACCGATCAAACGCTTGTTTGGCATCTGCCGGCAATCGTTCGGCTTCTCCAGTAAACACCACTGTCACTTGCCGTTTCCAGGCAAGCAGATGGCGAGCGGCAACCAATGCGTCTCCACCATTATTGCCCGGTCCAGCCAATACCAGGACCCGATTGCCGCCAGCATTCAGCCACCTGGATTGAACAATCTCGGCTGCAGCCAGCCCCGCTTTTTCCATCAGACAAGGCGGGTTGGGGGCGGCCAGGGCCTGTGATTCGATGGCACGGATTTCAGCGGTGGTATAAACAGGGAGGAGGGTATTCATCAGGGGATAGGTCTACTCGTGTAAAATCATATCTTTTTCATTCAACCGGTTAAATTCTCGATGCTGCAATTTCGTGGGCGCTCAGCGCTATCATCTTTTCGGCTGGAAAAACTGCTTCATTCAATCCAGGCTATCGTACCGCAAATTTCCAATATCGATACCGAGTACTGTTATTTTTGCGAGACCCGGCGTGATTTGACCCGGGAGGAGAGCGATCGTTTGCGGCAGCTGCTGGATGCCGTCCAGACGCCACCGGCTGTTGAGCAGGGAGGCCAGCTGTTATTGGTCGTGCCGCGTCCCGGCACGATTTCACCCTGGTCATCCAAAGCGACTGATATTGCGCATCATTGTGGATTGGACATGGTCGAACGTCTGGAAAGAGGGATTATTTTCCAGGTTCAGCATGAGTCAACCTTGTTGCCGGAACAGCTGCGCAAGCTCGAAGCCTGCATCCATGATCGCATGACCGAGGCGGTATTGTATTCGTTATCGGAAGCAGCCATCCTGTTTCGTCATTTACAGCCGGCAGCACTTTTGCAGATAGCAGTCATGAGCGAGGGCATGGCTGCGCTGCAGCGGGCAAATCAGGCCATGGGGCTGGCATTGTCTACCGATGAAATTGAATATCTGTTCGATTATTTTACGCGTGTGCAGCGTGATCCCACCGATGTTGAGCTGATGATGTTTGCTCAGGCCAATTCCGAGCATTGCCGGCATAAAATTTTCAATGCTGATTGGATTATTGACGGTGAGCCGCAGGCGAGATCCCTGTTTGACATGATCCGCCATACCCACCAGATGCATCCTGAACATACCATAGTCGCCTATGCGGACAACGCGGCCATTCTCGAGGGTGAAACCATCGAACGGTTTTATCCTGGCCCGGGCGGCCAATATGACTATGCTAGCGAACCCACGCATTGGTTGATCAAAGTGGAAACGCATAATCATCCCACGGCAATTTCACCGTATCCTGGAGCGGCGACCGGCGTGGGCGGCGAAATTCGCGACGAGGGCGCAACCGGGGCGGGCGCAAAACCCAAGGCCGGCCTGACAGGGTTTTGTGTATCCAATTTGCGTATTCCGGGGGCCATCCAGCCTTGGGAGACTGGCTGGGCTGACGATGCGGCGGGTTACGGCAAGCCGGGCTATATTGCTGCGGCGCTGGACATCATGCTGACCGGGCCGATTGGCGGTGCCGCTTTCAATAACGAATTCGGTCGGCCGAATCTGGCTGGGTTTTTTCGTACTTATGAGATGAAGGTCGACAGCCAGGTCCGCGGTTATCACAAGCCCATCATGCTGGCAGGCGGTATTGGCCAGATTTCTGCCTTGCATACCGAGAAACAGCCTTTTAAGGCCGGCGCGTTGCTGGTCCACCTGGGTGGGCCAGGCATGGCGATCGGTCTTGGCGGCGGGGCGGCTTCGAGTATGGATGCCGGTGCCAATGATGAATTGCTCGATTTCAATTCGGTGCAACGGGGCAATGCGGAAATGCAACGGCGCGCCCAGGAAGTCATCGATCGCTGCTGGCAATTGGCCCGAAGCGGGCAACCCAATCCGATTCTAGCCATTCACGACGTGGGGGCTGGCGGCCTGTCCAATGCTTTGCCTGAATTGGTGCATGGTGCTGAGT
Organism: Nitrosomonas halophila; assembly: GCF_900107165.1. Lineage (GTDB taxonomy): Bacteria > Pseudomonadota > Gammaproteobacteria > Burkholderiales > Nitrosomonadaceae > Nitrosomonas > Nitrosomonas halophila. Next base: position 33,469 of record NZ_FNOY01000017.1, on the reverse strand, counting down.
GTGGCGGGCAGTTTGATCTGCGCGCCATCCCTTCCGATGAACCGGGCATGTCGCCATTGCAAATTTGGTGTAACGAGGCACAGGAGCGCTATGTGCTTGCCATCCGGCCGGAATCGCTGCCTTTGTTTCAAGCCATCTGCGCACGTGAACGCTGTCCTTTCGCCGTAGTCGGCCAGGCTTTGGCACAACCGCAACTGACCGTGACGGATGCGCAGTCTGCTGTGGTGCCGGTGGATATGCTTTTGTCGACATTGCTGGGCAAACCCCCGCGTATGCTGCGCGATATCAAGCGTTGCAATCCTCGGCATGCCTCGCTAGAGCTGGCCGGTGTGACCTTGCAACAAGCGGCCTACCGCGTCTTGAGGTTGCCGGCTGTCGCGAATAAGACTTTCCTGATCGCGATTGGTGATCGCAGCGTGGGAGGGCTGACAGCGAGAGATCAAATGGTTGGACCATGGCAGGTACCCGTAGCGGATGTAGCTGTTACGGCCATGGGTTTCCAGACATATCTGGGGGAGGCATTCGCCATGGGTGAACGGGCGCCATTGGCGTTAATCCACGCAGCTGCTTCGGCCCGCATGGCTGTCGGTGAAGCAATTACCAACATGGCTGCGGCCGCTGTCGGTGACTTGGGTGAAGTGCGCTTGTCTGCCAACTGGATGGCGGCAGCGGGCCATCCAGGCGAGGATGCCGCACTCTACGATGCTGTCCAGGCCGTCGCGATGGCGCTCTGTCCGCAATTGGGAATCAGCATCCCGGTGGGCAAGGACTCATTGTCGATGAAAACCGCCTGGACCGATGCGGATGGCAAGCACAAAGAAGTGATTGCGCCGCTGTCCTTGATCATTTCGGCTTTTGCCAAGGTCAGGGATATTCGCCGCACACTGACGCCCCAGCTCTGTACAGATAGCGGTGAAACCCGATTGATCTTGATAGATCTGGGGGGGGCAAGGCATCGGCTCGGAGGTTCCGCGCTGGCCCAAGTCTATGGGCAACTGGGAAATCAAGCGCCCGATCTGGAGAATCCAGAGATGCTCAAGGCTTTCTTCGCCGCCATTCAGTCACTCAACCGGCAAGGATTGTTGCTGGCTTATCATGATCGTTCCGATGGCGGGCTGTTTGCGGCATTGTGTGAAATGGCATTTGCCGGGCATTGCGGCATAACGGTGGCGCTGGACCAATTATGCTGCAGCCCTGCGAGTGCGGTACCTGATGCGTACAGCAGTCTGCCCGCACAAATGCTGGCGGTTTTGTTCAGCGAGGAGTTGGGTGCGGTCATACAAGTCAAGGCCCAGCAACAGGATGCGGTGATGGATATTTTGGCCAAAGCAGGATTGGGCCACGCAAGTTATGTATTGGGAGCATTGAATCAGCGCGATGAAATTTGCTTCATGCACAATCACCAGCCCGTGTTCCAGGAAAAGCGGGTCGCGTTGCAACGCGCCTGGTCGGAGACTACCTTCGAGATGCAAAGACTGCGTGATCATCCTCAGTGTGCGCAGCAGGAATACGACCAAATTTTGGATGCCGCTGACCCTGGTTTGCATGTTCTGTTGACTTTCGACCCTAATGAGGTTATTGGCGCGCCATATGTCCATGCCAGCCGCCCGGCGGTTGCCATTTTACGCGAGCAGGGTGTTAACGGTCATGTGGAGATGGCGGCCGCATTCGATCGTGCGGGCTTCCGTGCAGTGGATGTGCACATGAGCGATATTCTGTCCGGACGTGCTGCGCTGGCTGATTACAAGGGGTTGGTGGCTTGTGGCGGCTTTTCCTATGGCGATGTGCTGGGCGCTGGCAGGGGGTGGGCGCAGTCGATCCTGTTCAATACGCGCGCTCGCGATCAGTTCGCGGCTTTCTTTGCGCGGCCGGATACGTTTGCCCTGGGCGTGTGCAACGGTTGTCAGATGATGAGCCACTTGCGGGAAATCATTCCGGGCAGTGCGCATTGGCCTGTTTTTGGGCGCAATCAATCGGAGCAGTTCGAAGCCCGCTTTGTCATGGCGCAAATTGGAGCCAGTCCCTCGCTGTTCTTTGAGGGTATGGCAGGCAGTCGTTTGCCCATTACCGTTTCGCATGGCGAAGGGCGTGCCATTTTCCAGGGCCACGCGCAAATGCAGGCAGCCGAGCCTTACATCGCACTGCGATTTGTCGATCACCAGGGAACTCCAACCGAGAATTACCCACTCAACCCTAATGGCTCGCATTCGGGCATTACCGGAGTCACTTCAACCGATGGCCGGGTCACGATCGTGATGCCACACCCGGAAAGGGTGTTCCGGAGTGTACAGCATTCATGGCATCCCAATGACTGGTCTGAGGACGCTCCCTGGATGCGGATGTTCCGGAATGCCCGTAAATGGGTGGATTAGTGCCAGCCAGACATGTCATGTACTGATTTTCCAGATTTCCAAGGATAAACGATAATAATGATCGATTCCAAGCCAGGATGGCGATTTGTCATCCCTTGTTTGATGTTGTGGGTATCTATGATGACTGCGACGCCACTTTCCGCACAAATCAAGCCAGCACACAAACCGCGGCTAGCCGATAGTCAGCCGGCAGCGGACACATGTGTGCCGGTGGCAAGTTGGGTCATTCCAGGCAAAGGGCCCACCTCGCTGCAGCAAGTTATTGCCTCTGCAGTCAATCAATCAGTTGTGCTGCTGGGCGAATCTCATACCAGTCACGAGCATCATCGCTGGCAACTGCATATGCTGGCAGCAATGTATGCAAAACGCCCAGACATGATGATCGGTTTTGAAATGTTTCCCCGGCGCGTGCAGGCGGTTCTGGATCGATGGGTGGCTGGGGAACTGACGGAATCGGAATTTCTATCCCAGTCCGAGTGGCAGACAGTGTGGGGGACCGATGCCAGCCTGTATTTGCCGATATTCCATTTTGCACGCATGTATCGCATTCCCATTCTTGCGCTCAATATCGATACAAAATTGCGGCGCATGGTGACAGAAAAGGGATTCGATGGCGTGCCGGAAAATCAAAGGGAAGGCGTTACCCGGCCGGCACCGCCGAGCCCGGCATATCTGGAGTTCTTACTGCCAATCTATGCGCAACATGACCGTCCCAAGCAGAAAACAAACAAACCGACTCGTTACGATCCCGATTTCTTGAGATTCGTCGTGGGCCAGCAGTTATGGGACCGGGCGATGGCACAAGCCTTGCATGCCGCCCTGGATGCCGAGCACAGCGTTAAAAAACCATTGCTGGTGGGTATCATGGGGTCTGGGCATATTCTGCATGGTTACGGTGTTCCGCATCAACTCAAAGACCTGGGGGTCAGGGATATCCTGTCACTGCTGCCATGGGATATAAACAGGCCCTGTAAACGGCTGGTGACGGGCTACGCCGATGCGGTCTTCGGTCTGGAGCCGTTTATGCCTGAAGCGGCGCCTGCCTTGCGGCAGCGCTTGGGCATACGCTATGAATTCAGCAAAGAGGCCGGTGGCGCGCGGGTTATTCAGATCGAAAAGGGGAGTATTGCCGAGATCGCCGGTTTGCGTGCGGGTGATGTCATCGTCGAAATGGCAGAGGTGGCAGTCAAACAGAGCGAAGATGTCGTGACGGTGGTGAGGCGGCAAGTACCGGGTACCTGGCTGCCGCTGAAAGTGCGGCGGGAACAGGTGATTGTCGATGTCATCGCCAAGTTTCCGGCCATTAGTAACAAATGAACAAATTTTTGAGACGAGTGTTTGCGGCCAGGCATATAAAAGAATGCTTGCTGGTGCTGATGTTGTCGGTCAGTATGCCCGTTATGGCGGAGCAGCCGGCTATGCATTACGCGATAACGGTAGCGATCGATCCTGCTTCGCGCCAACTGCAAGGGCGCAGCATCATTACGGTTGCGCAAGGTGGCCATTTCGAACTGATGCTGAGCCGCCGTTTTAAAGTCACTGCCTTGCGTGCGGTAGGTTTTCGTATCGCCCAGGAAGCGGCACATCAGCGCGGTTTGCAGATTTGGCAATTGACCGCCGGCAAGGACGGCCCCTTCCGGATAGAAATCGATTGGCAAGGTGAATTGGCTGTTCTGGATACCAGTCTTGACCATGCGCAGACATTGGGCCGGCCGATTCCCGTGACTGGCGCAGAGGGAACTTTCCTGCCCAATGCCGCCATTTGGTATCCACAAATCGCTGGGGCATTGGCGAGTTATCAAGTCGATTTGACTTTGCCTTACGGTCAGCGGGGCCTGGTGGCGGGAAGACTGCTGAATGAGTCTGAATCAGAGCTTGAAGGTTATCAAGCCGGCTTTGTTTTTCAGCAACCGGCCGAAGGGATAGCCTTGATGGCTGGGCCGTATACAATCTCGTCAGCAACGCTCCAGAGTGCCGCAAGCAACAAAACCCTGTCTCTGCGTACTTATTTTCATCCGAGCATCGCTGATCTGGCTGATGATTATCTGGAATCGGTCAAGCACTATATTCACTTGTATGAACGCTGGATCGGTGAATATCCCTATTCTGAATTCAGTGTGGTATCAAGTCCGACCCCAACCGGCTTTGGCATGCCGACATTGACCTATCTGGGTGTCAGTGTCTTGAGATTGCCCTTTATACGCATGACATCACTCGGGCACGAGGTGCTGCATAACTGGTGGGGTAATGGCGTGTATCCCGATTATGCAAGCGGGAACTGGTCGGAAGGCTTGACGACCTTCATGGCGGATTACGCTTACAAGGAGCAGGAAAGCGACGAGGCTGCGCGCGATATGCGATTGGACTGGTTGCGTGATTTCAATCTGCTGGCACCGAGCCAGGATCAACCATTGCTCGCGTTTACTTCGCGTACCCATGCGGCGTCCAAGATTGTCGGCTATAACAAGGCTGCCATGTTGTTTTTCATGCTGCGCGATCTACTGGGGGAGGCGACTTTTGACCGTGCGATCAGGACATTATGGCAACAACAGCGTTTTCGTGTGACGGCCTGGCAGGATATTCAACGAGTGTTTGAAACGGTATCCGGCCGTTCCCTCGACCATTTCTTTTCTCAGTGGCTGAAACGAACAGGTGCGCCTGCATTGCAGATTTCGCAAGCAACCTATTCAAGATCGGAACAGCGCTTGAGTTTGATGCTAAAGCAGACCGCTCCGGTTTATGATTTGCGTGTGCCGATTCTGGTGCGCAGTCAGTCGGGGGCGGAGGAAACCTTGTTCCTGGACCTGGGTGCGGAAAGCCAATCATACCAACGGGTTCTGTCAGAGCTGCCGAAGGAAGTTGTGCTGGACCCGGATTTCCGGGTATTCCGGCAGCTTGCGGCGGATGAGACGGTACCTATTCTGCGCGAGGTAATGGTCAATCAGACGACTCGGACCTTGCTGCTGTTTCCGCACCAAGCGGCAGCCTATCGAGTTGCGTATGAACTGGCCGGCAGGATGCAGGGCCGGGAACCTGAAATAGAGCGCAGCCCGATCGCTATGGACGACGAGAGGCCCGTACTCGTTGTGGGCTTAGGGTCGCAGGTAGACGACTGGCTGGTGCAGCAGGGTTTGCCCGCAATGCCTGCCGAGATCCGGCAAGAAAGCGCTTCGGCCCATGCCTGGACCGTGCGCCGACCCAATGGCGCAACCCTGGCTATTGTAGCGGTGAAGGATGAAGCGTCACTGTCGAAGCTGGGCCGGGCACTGCCTCATTATGGGCGGCAGAGCTACGTCGTGTTTTCCGGTCCGGCGGTAATCGATAGAGGTGTCTGGCCGATGCGTCCGCAAGTGCTGCCGGTTCAGTTCCTCCCGTGAGCGCGGCTTGGCCTGGCGTCCGATCAGGCTTTCTCCCGCTGGGGTTTGTAGAGTGTGTAATCAAGCTGATGCCGCTGCAGAAGCTTGTAGAATTCAGTGCGATTGCGCTTGGCGAGTTTGGCCGCTTGTGTGACATTGCCAGCAGTGATCTTCAGTAGGCGTACCAGGTAATCTCTTTCGAACTGCTTGCGCGCCTCCTCGAAAGAAGTTATCTGGGTTTCGTCTCGATGCATGGCGTCGCGGACCAACTCATAGGAAATCAGAGGAATGGCGCTCATGACAACGCTTTGCTCAACGACATTCATGAGTTGCCGGATATTGCCCGGCCAGGAAAATGCCAGCAAGAAGCTGATCGCTTCGGGAGCGAATCCGTTGATGTCTTTCTGATGTTTCTCGGCAAACACGCGCAGAAAGTGGTTGGCGAGAAGGGGAATATCTTCACGCCGCTGCGCCAGCGACGGAATGGTCAAACCGACGACAAACAGTCGATAATACAGGTCTTCACGAAAATTTCCCGCTTCGATCTCAGATTTTAGATCGCGATGCGTCGCAGAAATAATGCGCACGTCGATCGGGATGCTTTGTGTCGATCCAACTGGCCGAATGACTCTTTCCTGCAGGGCGTGCAGCAGTTTTACTTGGAGAAGCAAGGGCATATCACCGATCTCATCCAGAAACAGGCTGCCACCTTCTGCCAGTTGAAACAGGCCTTTGTGGTCCCTGATCGCACCGGTAAAAGCGCCCTTGGTGTGGCCGAACAATTCGGACTCCAATAATTGCTCGGGAATGGCTGCGCAGTTGATCGTGATGAATGGCTGGTCACAACGCTTGGAGGCCTGGTGGATCGCGCGCGCGAACAATTCCTTGCCAACTCCGCTTTCACCAGAGAGCAAGACACTGGCATCTCCCTGGGCGACACGATCGACCTTGGTGAGTAAATCTTCCATAATTGCGCTTTGGGTAATGATGGTTTTGCGCCATGAGGCACGCAGTGTTGCGCAGGATGTGGGGTTCTCCGTGGCAGGCAACAATCCGATGGCGCGTTCAATCTGATTCAACAGAATTTTAGGGTCGTAGGGCTTGGTGAGATAGCCAAAAATTCCCCGTTGAACGGCGGCGACCGCATCTGGAATGGTGCCAAAGGCAGTCAAAATGATGACAGGAAGCGTGGGCACGGTGCGATGGATATGTTCGAACAAGGCCATGCCGTCGAGTCCGCTCATCTGCATATCGCTAATCACGAGATGTGGGCGTGAGATGTCAAGATGGTTCATCGCGGTTTCGGCACTATCAGCCAGAATGGTGTCGTATCCAGAGGATGTCAGGCGGATGGAGAGCAGTTCGAGCAAATCGGCATCGTCATCGACTAACAGAATTTTCTTGGGTTGTGTCATGGCGTTCGGTGATCAGAGAGCGTTTCTACGCATGAGATTTTTTTCAAGATCCTTGATTACATTGATTTTATCTTGCAAGGCTTTGACTTGTATTTCGGCTGCGCGCAGTTTTGCCGCCAATTGCTGTTGCTGATCGGTTGCAGATTGCTGTTCTTGAAGTAGCGCCAACAATATATTGGTAAAAGCAGCCAGATTGGATGACGGCTCGGTCATTTCAGGCAGATTTTCTAGCATGTCGAGTGCGGACTGAGTATTTCTAAATTGCGTGTTGGGTAGCAGCAGCAGCATCAAGAATTTGTATTGCTCTTGAATCTCGGCGCTGTTTTTGTAATGGCTGTTTGCATAGTTATACTCCCAGGCGAGTTCCAGCGCAGATTTTTGCTGTAACAAATGGTAGTACTGCATCAATTCATTTAGATCGTCTTGCGACACCTGCTGATTTGCCAGAGTCTCTGATTCGGTCAATGTCTTGGGCTGCATGTGCACGCAGCCTGTGAGTAGGATAAAAAAAGTCAATCCCAACAGCAATAATAACAAGTAATTTGTTTTCATGATCGATGTGCAACATCTTATGCCGGCAAGGTTAATCGGAAGCGTGCGCCTTGCTTGGTGTTCCGAACAAATGCAATGTTCCCGCCATGCGCCAGTGCATATTCCTTTGCAATGGCCAGACCCAGTCCTGTGCCCTTGATATGTGTGCTGGGCGTGTTGCGTCCCTGGTAAAAAGGTTCAAATATTTGCTTCTGATCCATGCTGTCAACGCCTGGGCCGGAATCCTCGACCTCTATTTGAATGGCGTCATCGCGTTGCACGGCAGTAATTTCAATGTGACCGCCAACTGGAGAAAACTTGACGGCATTGGAGAGGAGGTTATCCAGGATGATATCCAATTTCTGTTTGTCGCATTCCAAAATTATCTCCGGGCAGGTTAAATGAATCGTTATGTTCTTGTTGAGAATTGAGAGATTTTGCACTTTTATGACAGAGTTTATCATTTCGCCTAAATTAACACGTTGCTTGACGAGCGTGATCATGTCTGCCTGCAGTGCGCTAAAACTGAGTAAATCTTCGATACGTTTCTGCAGTTGCATGCTGCTGGTATGTAGAATGCCGGCAATCAGTTGTTGTTTCGCGTTCAGATTGCCAGGAATGCCTTCAACCAGTAAATCGGTCCCCTCACGGATAGCGGTCAGGGGTGTTTTGAGCTCATGTGAGACATGCCGTAGAAACTGCATTTTTTGTTCTTCCAGTTTGAGAAGCCGCAATCGCAACCAGTCAAGGCGTGCGCCCAGATATTGCAAGTTTTGCGGTCCATTGACATGAATGGGGCGCGTGAGTTTGCCTTGTCCCATATGGAGGATGGCTTCATCGATCTGACGGATCGGGCGGGCAATGAATACCGAGAAGGTCAGCGCCAGGAAGACGACCAGCGGAATTAGAATAAGTAATTCCCATTCGACCAGGGTGCGGGTCTGGGTCGCGATTTCGCTCATTTTTCCGACATTTTGCCCAATAAGCCGGAGGCTGTCGGAAGAAAATTCTTGAGCAAGAACCAGCAATGAAGCGAAGCGATCGAGAAGGTATTGCAAGTCCTTGGGGTGTTCGTTCAGGACCAATATTTCTCGAAAAATACTGGTTTCCAGTAATCTTAATTTTTCCAGTAAAAGCTGTTGTTCCAGATGGGCGGAAATATCGAGTAAGTGCTTGGTGATTTTTTCAAACTTGTTGTGGGCCAAAAAATAGCCTTCCAATAAACTGGCATCGTCCAGGACCAGCGCATGTTGTACACTGCGTTCCATAGCCCTGATCTCGTCTATGATAATGCCACTGCCATTGGTTATTTGGGTGGCTTGGTAGACATTCTCACGGCTTTGCTCAGCCAGTTGATCAATACGGATAGCACTGTATATGAGCGCACTGATCAGCGGCAATCCCACAATCGAAAATCCCAGGAGGATTAAGGTCAGGAATGATTTGGGTTTATGCCGAGAGCCAGTCGGCCGGTGATTGGGTCCGGATGTGGCCGCGTTTGCTGGGACTTTCATATCGGATTCAACCTTTTAGACGACTCTTGAGTGATGGATTTCGGACAGCTCGAGGATCGACCCTACTGGGAACCTCATTGAGTTATTATAATCCTGCAAACTAGCATACTTGGCCTATGTTTGATGTCAAACTTTCTGGAAATTCATGGTGATAGAATATGCCATCAGAGTTACGGGTTTGTTGGTCCGAGTAAGGTGGCAGTTGATGCCGATTGCTGCTGGGATTGGCGATCTGCTATCCGCTTGCAGTCAGAGGTTTACCTTTCGCGTGTTCTGGGCGAGAATAGCGGCCATAATGTCGGGTGGTGGGTCGATTGCGTTTTGATGCGTTCTGTGCCATGCATGATAAAAACGCGTTGCTGCATATGATCCAGATATTGAGACCTCAAGACGGCAGGTAATGATGACCGACCGGGCAAGATGCTTCCTTAATTGATAAAATAGCTAACGATTTTACTCATCATGTTACTGATGATTGATAATTACGACTCCTTTACCTATAACCTGGTTCAGTATTTTGGTGAATTGGGTGAAGAAGTCATTGTGGCGCGTAATGACGAGATTACCCTGGATGAGATTCAGTACCTGAATCCGGCGCGCATCGTCATTTCACCCGGCCCATGTACGCCCAATGAAGCAGGGATCTCCTTGCAATTGATTAGCCGGTTCGGTGGCAAGATCCCATTGCTGGGCGTATGCCTGGGCCACCAGAGCATCGGACAGGCCTTCGGTGGGCGGATCGTGCCTGCCAAGCAGATCATGCATGGCAAGACTTCGCTGGTTTTTCATGATAACAAGGGTGTTTTCCGCGGACTGGATAATCCGTTTGTGGCCACGCGTTATCATTCGCTCGTGATCGAGCGATCGAGTATGCCCGACTGTCTGGCTATTACCGCCTGGACCGAAGATGGCGAGATCATGGGGGTGCGCCACCAATCCCTGCAAATTGAAGGGGTGCAATTTCATCCTGAATCGATACTGAGCGAGCATGGGCATCAATTGCTCGGAAATTTTCTGCGTGGACGCGAAGACCAGGAAAGCCCGGCGGCTTTAATTCAAGCGTGAAACTGCAGGCAATCCTGGCTCGCATTATCGAGCATCGCGAGGTTCCGTATGAAGACATGATCGGGCTGATGCACGCGATCATGGCGGGTGAAGTGTCTCCAGTGATGACTGCTGCCCTGGTTACCGGTCTGCGGGTCAAGCGGGAGAGTATTAGTGAGATTACTGCCGCAGCCCAGGTGATGCGTAAGCTGGCTACGCGAATTGAGGCGACAGATACTGAATATCTCGTCGATACTTGTGGTACGGGTGGAGACGGCTGCAGTACTTTCAACATTTCGACGGCTTCCGCTTTCGTCGCCGCTGCAGCAGGCGCGCGCGTGGCGAAGCATGGGGGGCGTTCCGTTTCAAGCAAGGCCGGCAGTGCCGATGTGCTGGAGGCGATCGGTATCAATCTTGATCAAACCCCGGATCAAATTAAGCAGGCAATATCAGAGGTCGGAATCGGGTTCATGTTCGCGCCCAATTTTCATCATGCCATGAGGTATGCGGCACCCGTGCGACGTGAGCTGGGGGTGCGTACATTATTCAACATATTGGGACCATTGACCAATCCGGCAGGCGCTCAGAACCAGCTGCTGGGGGTGTTCAACGCCGACCTGACCAGCGTACTCGCGCGGGTGCTGCAGCGTCTTGGGAGTCGGCATGCGATGGTTGTGCATGGATGCGACGGACTGGACGAAATCACGCTTTCGGGACCCACTCGGATTGCTGAGCTCAAGGCGGGGACGATACACGAATATACCCTGCAACCTGAGAATTTTGGATTGCAATGCGCGCCGATTGAGTCCATTCAGGTGGCCGATACGGTCGATGCGCGCGCCATGCTTCTGTCCGTGCTGGACAACCAGGCCGGGCCGGCTCGCGATATCGTATTGCTCAATGCGGGTGCGGCTATCTACGTGGCGGGTATTGCAGGTTCCTTGGCGGCAGGTATAGAGCGGGCTGGCCATGCGCTTGCCAGTGGTGCGGCTAGGCAGAAAATGCAGGATCTGATTAATTTTTCCAACCAAGTAAACCCATAACCTGTATGTCCGATATTCTTGATCGTATCCTCGCGGTTAAAAAGCAGGAAATTGCCGCTGCCCAAATAGGAGAACCGCTGGCGGCCATGCAGAAGAAGGTGCGTGCAGCGTCATCACCACGTGATTTTGTTCAGGCGATCCGGGACAAAGTTGATCGGGGTCAAGCAGCCGTGATCGCCGAAATCAAGCGGGCGAGCCCCAGCAAAGGATTGCTGCGCGGCCGGGCGACGTCATCGGCCAATTTGTCTGGTACCGCGGGTTCGCAGCCTGAAGATTCGATACCATACGATTTCAATCCAGCAGAAATTGCGGCGGGCTATGCTGACAATGGGGCTGCCTGTCTATCGGTATTGACCGATGAGCAGTTTTTTATGGGTAGCCCACTATTTTTGCAGGCGGCGCGTGCGGCCTGCAGCTTGCCCGTGCTGCGTAAGGATTTCATGTTGGATGAATACCAGGTGTATGAGGCGCGCGCGATGGGGGCGGATTGTATTCTACTGATCGTCGCAGCATTTTTATCGCCGGTTTTCCGGGAGGATCCTGCAATTCATCGCGGCGAGAGTGCGCTGGACCGCATGCACACGCTGGAGTCAATTGCCCATGCTCTGGGTATGGCGGTGCTGGTCGAGGTGCATGATGCGGACGAGCTCGAGCTTGCCTTGCAGCTATCGACCCCACTGATTGGAATCAATAACCGAAATTTACGCACCTTCGAGACCAGGCTGGAGACCACCCTGTCACTGATTGACCGTATCCCTGCCGAACGGATTATCGTTACCGAGAGTGGTATCCGTACATCAGCCGATGTGCAAATGATGCAATCCCATCAGATCCATACTTTTCTGATCGGGGAGACATTTATGCGTGCGCCGGATCCGGGCCTGGAACTGGGCCGTTTATTTGCAATCCATGCCACCTGATTTCTGCTAAGGGCTCGTTAATGAATAACTTGGGCGTATGCTCAAGTTATTCATTAACGAGCCCTAATTCCCCAATTGTCTGGTCTGTGTGATGTCGTTGACGTCAAGTATGGGCGCGCAATATACTCCAGGGCCTGAATGAGGCTGGGCATACTTCTCCAGCCCAAGGTTGATGGCTTTGCCAACTGTATTCAAATTTCAAATCAATTAACCAACAAAGGAAAAAATTTTATGAGCTTTAAGAAGCGCTTGGTAAAAAGTTTAACGGGTCTGGTATTCTCTGCCGTTGTGAGCGGCCATGCACTGGCGGCAGGACCGGCGCAATTCAATGATAAAGGGGAATTGCTGCTTCCGCAGGACTATCGCGAATGGGTGATGGTGGGTACACAAGTCACGCCCAATGAGTTAAACGATGGCAATGCACCTTTCACGGAAATCAGGACAGTCTACGTCGATCCGGAGAGCTATGCGCACTGGAAAAAAACAGGGGAGTTCCGTGACGGTACCATGACGGTCAAGGAGCTGATCAGTGTTGGAGACCGCAAGGGGCCAGGTAGCGGCAATGGCTACTTCATGGGCGACTATATCGGCCTGGAAGCATCGGTCAAGGACGCGAAACGTTTTGCAAGCGAACCTGGCAACTGGGCGTTTTATATTTTCTATGTGCCGGGCAGCCCACTGGTATCAGCTGCCAAAAATTTGCCGACCGCTGAGTGTGCTGCTTGCCATGAGGCCAATGCCAAAACCGATCTGGTTTTCACCCAATTCTATCCGGTACTGCGTGCCGCCAAGGAAACAGGTGCATCTGGTGTGATCGCCCCGAAATAAAGATGTGATTCAAGAGGCGGGTGTGCTTGCCTGGACTGACCCGATAGTACACGGCCAAGACACCCGTTTTCCCTTTCTTGCTGCCATCCCGGTTGTCTTCCCGTCCCTGATACGCAGGCTAATTTGCCCATTCCAATGATAAAATATTGATGATATGGTCAATATTGTCGTTCGCCAGTTTTCTCCCCATGCCTTTGAACAGCTGAGTGCGCATGGCTTGCCACCTGTGCTGGCACGCATCTTTGCGGCCCGCGGAATCGGCGATCCTGTTCAGCTGGATACAGCGTTTGTCCGCATGGCACCATTTGAACAGCTTAAGAATATCAGCCTGATCGCTAGGCTGCTCGCGGATGCCATTGCTGCTCGCAAACGCATGCTCATTGTTGCGGATTACGATTCGGATGGTGCGACGGCTTGTGCCGTCGCACTGCGCGCATTGCGCCAATTCGGCGCGGTGGTCGATTATCTGGTTCCCAATCGTTTTGAATATGGTTACGGTCTGACTCCGGAAATCGTGCGCTTGGCTGCAAACCGGGACCATCCACCTGACATACTGATCACGGTGGATAACGGAATTGCCAGTGTCGAAGGCGTTGAGGCGGCCAGGCAATTGGGGATGCAGGTATACATCACCGATCATCACTTGCCCGGCGACCGGCTGCCAGATGCGGCGGTCATCGTCAATCCCAATCAGCCTGGATGTGATTTTCCTGACAAGCATATTGCGGGTGTCGGCGTGATATTTTACGTCATGCTCGCGTTGCGGGCAGAAATGCGTGCGCGGGGTGTGTTTGGTGCTGCCGGCAAGGAGCCGAATCTGGCCAATTTGCTTGATCTCGTTGCGCTTGGCACGGTGGCCGATGTGGTTCGGCTGGATGGCACCAATCGTATTTTGGTGCAACAAGGATTGCAGCGCATTCGTAACGGCCGTTGTTGTGCCGGCCTGCGCGCGTTGTTAAAAGTGGCTGGGCGTGATTTGGCGCGGATAACTACCTATGAATTGGGCTTTATTCTCGCGCCGAGGTTGAATGCAGCGGGCCGCCTTGACGACATGTCGCTGGGTATCGAGTGTCTCATGGCGGAGGATGCTGCTCAGGCCATGCGGCTTGCGACAGAATTGGACGAATTGAATCGCCAGCGGCGGGAGATCGAGGCGGGCATGCGCGAGGAGGCCTTGGACAAGCTGATGGCCATGGCTGATGGGCATGGCCCGGCCGCTACAACGATGGATGATACTGCCAGATCCGACTACAGTCTGTGTCTGTATGATTCGGATTGGCATCAGGGGGTGATCGGTTTGATCGCTTCACGGATCAAGGAAAAATTACATCGGCCAGTGCTTGTGTTCGCCCCGGGCAATGCCGGTGAAATCAAGGGTTCGGGAAGGTCAATTCCTGGGTTCCACTTGCGGGATGCGTTGGATCTGGTGGCCAAGCGCCATCCCGGTTTGATCGTGAAATTTGGTGGCCATGCCATGGCAGCCGGGTTGACTATACATGAGCAGAATTTTGAGTGGTTTCGTACCGCCTTCGAGCATGTCGCGCAGACGCTGCTGACGCCGGCAGACTTGATTCGAGTGATTGAAACCGATGGTGAGCTGGCGGAGGATGAGATGTCGCTGGAGTTGGCGCAGCGTCTGGCCAGCTATGTATGGGGCCAGGGTTTTCCCGAGCCAAGCTTCAATGGTTGCTTCCATGTCGAGAGCCAGCGTATTGTCGGAGAACGGCATTTAAAACTGACACTGAGCACACCCGGTGGGAAACATGTGCATGATGCCATCTTTTTCTTTCATACCGAATCATTGCCTGCCGAGATCGACGTCGTCTATCGTTTGCAGGCAAATGAATACAACGGCAACATCCGGATGCAATTATTGCTGGAACATTGGTTTGAAACTGATCGTTCTGCTGTATGAATGAGATAGCGCTACCCGAGGGCGAGTTGACCTATTTGGCTGAATTTGCAACCAGTCTGGCGATTGGACTGCTTATCGGTCTGGAGCGCGAGCGCAGTCCGGCCGCCAAGGCAGGATTGCGAACATTTGCACTGGTTGCGATGTTTGGTACCCTGGCCGCGATGCTGTCGCACAAGACATCCTCGCCTTGGCCGCTGGTCAGCGGTTTGCTATTGGTCGGAAGCATGGTGATTGCATCCTATTGGCGCAAGCAGGACCAGCTTGAGGATCCGGGAACGACCACGGTTGCGGCAATACTCGTCTGTTATGGGCTGGGCGCATTGGTATGGTATGAGGAATCAGCACTGGCCGTTATGCTCGCCATCATTACCACCATACTGCTTTATTTCAAAGCCGAATTGCAGGGCATGACCCGGAATCTGGACCGGCGAGATTTAATATCGATTCTGCAGTTTGCCGTCCTGAGCTTCATCATCTTGCCCATTCTTCCCAATCAGAATTATGGGCCCTTCGATGCCCTAAATCCCTATCAGATTTGGTTGATGGTGGTATTGATCTCGGGTGTGAGCCTGACCGGCTATATTGCATTACGCTTTTTCAAACAGCGTTTTGGAGTGGTTTTTATGGGCGTGATGGGGGGGCTGGCTTCCAGTACCGCAACCACCATGGTGTTCACGCGTCGCAGCAGTTACAACCCGGATTTTGCCAATCTGGCTGTAATCGTGATTTTATTGGCCAATTTGACTGTGCTTGTACGGCTCGCGCTGATCAGCATGGTGATCTCTCCTGCCATTTTTATCTATCTTTTGCCTGTACTGGGTGGTGGCTTATTGCTGGGGCTGATGACAGCCGTGTTTTGGTGGCGCGAACTGAGCCAGCAACAGGCCATGCCTATGCCTGATAGCAAAAATCCTGCGGAGCTTCCGACTGCAGTGGGATTCGGTCTGCTTTATGCGGTTGTGTTATTTTTCAGTGCCTGGCTGTCAGACGTTGCAGGCAGTGGTGGGCTGTATGTCGTTGCGATTGTTTCGGGGTTAACGGACGTGGATGCCATCACGCTGAGTAGTTTGTGTTTATATGGACTGGGTAAGCTGGAAATCCTGAATGCTGTCACAGCCATCACGCTGGCTGCAATTGCCAATCTGGTTTTTAAGCTGGGGATGATATTTCTTATCGGCAATGCATCGTTGACCAGACGATGTGCGCCTGGGATGATAGCCATCATGCTCGGCCTGGGTGGCGCGCTTGCTGTGGTTTCATCATCATTACATTCGTAACATTCACATTAACTGACTTGTTTCATTCATGCTGTCTATATTAGCTTCTGCTGCTTCAGGTGCCGTGCAGCGCCATTATGGTTTTGAAGGCTCGAGCGATGCTCACGCCCTTGCAGAACTGGCGCGTTCAGGCGACGCTGGCAAGCCATTGACTGTCATTACAGCGAATGCCCTGGATGCGCAAAGATTGTTGGAAGAAATTGCTTTTTTCGCGCCCGAATTGCATGTGCATTTGTTGCCGGACTGGGAAACCTTGCCCTATGATACTTTTTCCCCTCATCAGGATCTCGTCTCCGAACGGCTGGCTACTTTTTACCAGATCTCGCACAATGCCTGTGATGTGTTGATCGTGCCCGTGACGACAGCGCTTTACAAAATGCCCCCCAGGGAATATTTGGCAGCATATTCTTTTTTCATCAAGCAAGGAAGTTTGTTGGACCTTGCTGCTTTGCGCGGTCAGATGTCGCTGGCGGGTTATACGCATGTCTCGCAAGTGTTCTCGCCAGGCGAATATAGTGTCCGTGGGGGATTGATTGATTTGTTTCCGATGGGTAGTCCGCTGCCTTATCGTATTGACTTGTTTGATAACGAAATCGAATCCATCCGCACCTTTGATGTGGATACGCAGCGCAGCATTTATCCAGTCAAGGAAATCCGGTTGCTGCCGGCGCGGGAATTTCCGCTCGACGAGGCCGGACGTAGTCGTTTTCGAGTGAATTTTCGGGACAAATTTGAGGGCGATCCCACGCGCAGTCAGCTATACCAGGAAATCAGCAAAGGCAATATCCCAGCTGGGATTGAATATTACCTGCCGCTTTTTTTTGAGCAAACAGCGACTATTTTTGATTATTTGCCGCAGCATTGCCAACTGTGTTTGCATCAGGAGATTATGCCGGTGATCGAGAATTTCTGGCAGGATACCCGGACTCGCTATCAGTTGATGCGCAATGATGTGAATCGGCCCTTGCTGCCGCCGACGGAGCTGTTTCTGACCGCAGATAAGTTTTATGGCTATCTGAAACCTTACCAGCGTTTTGAAATTCATGTCGCGTCCCAGGCCGCTGCCGAGCCTTTTGCACGAGCCTTGCCATCGATCCGGGTGGATCGGCGCGCGGCCAATCCAATCGAGCAATTGGCTGCCTTCGTTGAACTGTTTACAAGCAAAGGCGGGCGGGTGCTGCTGTTGGCTGAGAGCATGGGCCGCCGTGAATTGCTCGCCGAATACCTGCGTGAACATGGCCTGAGTTTGAAGCTGTGCGAAGATTACGCGGCTTTCCAGACGGATGACGCGCCTTGTATGCTCTGCGTGGCGCCATTGCACAATGGTTTCATTCTGGCAGCGGCCAACCAGGCGTTGATCACTGAGAATGAGCTATATGCCACCCATGTGCAAGGGCGGCGTACTCGCGAGGCGCGTCGGGTTACCTCAACCGATGCAATTCTGCGTGACTTGTCCGAAATCAAGCCCGGTGATCCGGTCGTACATGAACAGCATGGCATCGGCCGCTATCTGGGGCTCGTCAATATGGATCTGGGAGAGGGTGAGCCAGGACAGACCAGTGAGTTCTTGGCATTAGCTTACCAGGGTGGAGACAAGTTATATGTACCGGTCACGCAACTCCATTTGATAGGCCGCTATAGTGGCACTTCGCCAGAAAGTGCGCCACTGCACAAGCTCGGAAGTGGTCAGTGGGAGAAAGCCAAGCGCAAGGCCATGCAGCAGGTGCGCGATACCGCCGCTGAACTGCTCGATTTGTATGCACAGCGCGCTGCGCGGCAGGGCCATGTCTTTCGCCTGAATCAGCATGACTATGACGTTTTTGCCGATGGGTTCGGTTTTGAGGAAACCCCTGATCAGGCTGCTGCCATTCGGGCGGTCATCGAGGACATGACAGCTGGCAAGCCGATGGACCGATTGATATGCGGGGATGTCGGATTCGGCAAGACCGAGGTAGCCTTGCGGGCAGCTTTCGTTGCGGTTGCGGATGGCAAGCAAGTTGCTGTGTTGGTGCCGACGACCCTGTTGGCGGAACAGCATTATCAGAATTTCTCGGATCGCTTCGGTCTGATTGCGGATCAGTGGCCAGTAAAAATTGCGGAACTGTCACGTTTCCGCTCGGCTCGCGAACAAGCGGAGGCATTGGATAGCCTGGCTAAAGGCGCGGTAGACATCGTTATCGGTACCCATAAACTCATCCAGGGCAAAGTGAAATTCAAGAATCTGGGCCTAGTGATCATTGATGAGGAGCACCGTTTCGGTGTTCGCCAGAAGGAGCAACTCAAAAAGCTGCGGGCGGAGGTGGATGTCTTGACACTGACGGCTACGCCCATACCCCGTACGCTTGCGATGTCGCTGGAGGGTCTGCGGGATTTCTCGATTATCGCTACCGCGCCACAGCGGCGATTGGCCATCAAGACTTTTGTGCATACCTATTCCGAAGGAATTATTCGTGAAGCTTGCCTGCGCGAGCTGAAGCGCGGTGGCCAGATCTATTTTCTTTACAATGAGGTCAGCACGATTCAGCACATGTATGCCAAGCTTGCGCGCTTGTTGCCTGAAGCGCGGATCCATATCGCTCATGGGCAAATGCGGGAGAGTGAATTGGAACAAGTGATGCGCAATTTTTATCAGCAGCGTTTCAATTTATTGTTATGTACCACCATCATCGAAACGGGCATCGATATACCCAGTGCTAATACAATCATCATCCATCGCGCAGATAAATTCGGGCTGGCGCAATTGCATCAGTTGCGCGGCCGTGTGGGGCGCTCCCATCATCAGGCCTACGCCTATCTGCTGACACCCGAGAAAACGGCCTTGACTGCCCAGGCGACTAAGCGGCTGGAGGCGATCCAGGCAATGGAGGAACTTGGCTCGGGGTTTTATCTGGCCATGCACGATCTGGAAATTCGTGGTGCCGGTGCGGTATTGGGTGAATCACAAAGCGGTGAAATGCAGGAGGTGGGGTTTAATCTATACAGTTCCCTGCTGGAGGCTGCAATCAAGTCACTAAAGGCTGGCCAGGAACCGGATATGCAGCAACCGCTTGGGGTGATCACGGAAATCAAGTTGCATGTGCCTGCCCTGCTGCCGCAAGACTACTGTCATGACATTCATGAACGGTTGGTATTGTATAAGCGGCTGGCAAGTTGTGCCGATAATGTTCAATTAGATGAAATCTATCAGGAGTTGATCGATCGTTTTGGATTGTTGCCCGATCCGGCGCGTGCATTACTGGATTGTCATCGGCTGCGTATTATGGCCAAAGGATGCGGGATTATCCGCATTGATGCGGGTCCAGAAAATATCCAGTTGCAGTTCATGCCGGAACCACCGATAGAAGCTGCCAACATCATACAACTTATCCAAAGCGGCCGGGAGTATAGTCTTTCCGGACCGGATCGCCTCAGAATTCAGTTGGCAATTCCTGATGTCAGCGAGCGGGTAAAGGCAATCAAGGAACTGATGGCTTCGTTGGCACATTGAAATCAGGGGTATGCAGACTAGCCGTAGGTGGTTTCCTGGTCGAAATCCTGCCAGATATAGTGTGGGCGTACGGTCGGTTCGGTGGGAATCAGAAAGGTTACGGCATCCAGGGCGCCAAACAGTGTGCGGCCAATGGTGTGCATGAGGCCGGTGACCAATCCAACCGTCAGCCCATAAGCGACACCCTCGCGCTGCGTGGTGATGATCATGGTCTTGGGGAGCTCGACAAAGCCGGTGGCGGTATTGGCGATGCCATTGACGAGTTTTTCACTTGCCATGGCAGAATAATTCTGTGTTGTCTGCTGTTGCGCCAAAACCGTCTGTGGCAAGACAATACTCAGGAACGTGAATAAAGCTATCCATACCAGTGAATTTCTCATCGGTGTCTCCTCCCAGAACGGTTAATCGATGTTCGGCCTTAGATGCAGCGTGTACGGAACAGGATAGTCTTAACGTTCCAGTTTGTCTAACTTGTCGGTCACGTTAGCCCAGTCATCCGCGTCTGGGAGCGCATCTTTTTTCTCGATGATGGGATCCCAGGCTTTGGATAATTCTGCATTGAGTGCAATGAATTGCCGTTGATCGTCAGGCACGTCGTCTTCTGCGTAAATGGCTTCTACCGGACATTCCGCCACACATAATGTACAATCGATACACTCGTCCGGATCAATGACCAGAAAATTTGGCCCTTCACGGAAGCAATCTACTGGACACACATCGACACAATCGGTGTATTTGCATTTGATACAACTTTCGGTTACTACATAAGTCATGATGATATTCCTTGCGTGGCATTTTCCAAAAAGAACTGCCGATTTTATCAGAATCCCGCTGAATTCTGCTACAGCTTTAAAATGGCCGCTTCAGGCTTAGGGTTGGTTGGATGAAAGAGGGTGCTGTTCGATTGGGCCAGTATGAATTGCAATTTTGAGTATACCTAATGAAACTTGCCAGTTGGAATGTCAATTCACTGAAGGTCCGCTTGCCGCAAGTGGTCGAATGGCTGAATGCCAATCAACCCGATGTATTGTGTCTGCAGGAGACGAAATTACAGGATGCGTTTTTTCCGGCGGATGAAATAGCGGAAAAGACTGGCTATCAATCCATTTATGCAGGGCAAAAAACCTATAATGGCGTTGCACTGCTGAGCAAGGAAACGGGCGGAGAGGTCGGCATGGCATTACCTGGCCTGGATGATTCTCAGAAACGCTTTATTGCGGCAACTTATGGAAATATCCGGGTCATCTGCGTCTATGTTCCCAATGGAGAGCGGGTCGATTCGGACAAGTATATCTACAAACTCAACTGGTTGGCGACATTGAGCCGCTTTCTAGGGGAGGAACGCGAGCGTTATCAGAAAGTAGCGGTGCTGGGGGATTTCAATATTGCTCCCGAAGATCGCGATGTCTATGATCCCGAAGCCTGGAAGGGGAAGGTTTTGTGCAGCGATCCGGAACGAAGCAGCTTTCGGGAATTGCTGAATATCGGATTTGTCGACAGCTTTCGTTTGTTTGAACAGCCGGCGCAAACCTATACCTGGTGGGATTACCGTACGATGGCGTTTCGTCGCAACCGGGGCCTGCGTATCGACCATATTTTGCTGAGTCATGAAATGGCGACTGATTGTACGGCCTGCTGGGTGGATAAGGAACCGCGGAAACTCGAACGGCCGTCAGACCACGCGCCGATTGCGGTGGAGTTGGTGGGTGTGGGGCACGAGCCGCAGCGTGATGCATCTTGAGTCTGCTGTGAATGACAGCCGCTAGAGAGTATATCGACTGCATTCATTGGCGGAAACGATCCGGCAAGCAGTCAGCAGTGCCAAGAGCTTGTATCGGCGACTTAAGTCCCGTCTTGAGACGAAGGCTATAATCAGTCGCAATGATCGAATCCTGGAAACTGGTTTAATAACCTTAACAATACGAATACATGCATGAATATTGGGCTACCCAGAGAGATCAAGGATAACGAATATCGGGTTGGACTGACACCTGGTAGTGTGCATGCTCTGGTTGAACAGGGGCATCGGGTATGGGTGCAGTCTGGTGCCGGAATGGGGAGTTTTATCTCGGATGAAGACTATCGGTCAGCCGGTGCCGAGATCGTGCCGTGCGCCGAGGATGCTTGGGCTGCCCAGTTGGTCGTTAAGGTTAAGGAGCCAACCGAAGCGGAATATCGCTATTTGCGAAAAGATTTATTGCTTTTTACCTATTTGCATCTGGCCTCGAATGAGACTTTGACAGAAAGATTGCTGGCCAGTGGTGCGAGTGCTATTGCTTATGAGACTGTGCAGACTGCAGACGGCACATTGCCATTGTTAAGACCCATGAGTGAAGTGGCGGGGCGTATGGCAGTCCAGGTGGGCGCGATGTATTTGCTCAAGACACAAGGGGGACGCGGTGTTTTGATGAGCGGGGTGCCGGGGGTTGCGCCCGCCAATGTGGTGATACTGGGTGCGGGGACAGTCGGTACGAATGCGGCCAGGGTGGCCGCCGGGATGGGAGCAGCGGTAACGGTTCTGGATATCAGTCATGATCGGTTAAAAATGCTGGACGATCATTTTCCCGGGCGGCTGCAAACGCTGTTCAGTGATAGGCTGAATATCCAGGAGGTGGTGGGCCAGGCAGATTTGGTGATCGGGGCGGTGCTCATTCCTGGTGGCCGCTCGCCGTGGCTGATCACTCGGGAAATGCTGCCACAAATGCGCAATGGCGCAGTCATTGTCGACGTCGCCGTCGATCAAGGTGGCTGTGTCGAAACGACCCGTGCCACGACACATAGCGATCCCGTCTTCGAAATTGACGGTGTGTTGCATTATGGTGTTGCCAATATGCCTGGTGCGGTACCGCGTACGAGCACGTTCGCGCTCAATAATCAGACAGCGGCCTATGTGTTATCGCTTGCAAACGAAGGACTGGCTGCAATGCGGCATGACCGGGCATTATTGCATGGTCTTAATATCTGTCGAGGCCATGTGACGCATCCCGCCGTCGCTCAGGCATTTGAATTGGCATGCGTTTCGCCGGAGGCGCTTATCGGCTGACGCCATGAATAGACCGGACGGTGAGAGTGCAGGTCGACGATCTCTATCCGGTCCGCTTCCGGATTTGTCCAGGCTGCAACTAATGCCATGGCGTGATGGGGATCACTGAAATGCTATTTTTAGGCGATCCTTCGATGATTCTGTCGCTGTAAGCAAGGTATATCAGCACATTGCGCTTGGCATCGTAAAAGCGCACCACTTGCAGTGTTTTGAACAGCAACGAGGTGCTCTTTTTGAACACTGTGTCCCCATCTGCCTTACCATTTTTTATTTTTTCGGATAACGTGATCGGGCCCGTCTGTCGGCAGGCGATAGAGGCGTCTGATTTGTCCTCGGCTACGCCGACCGAACCACTTATCCCGCCCGTTTTGGCCCGGCCCAGATAACAGGTTGCGCCGGGTATGTCCGGATCATCAAATGCTTCGACGACGATTTTATCATTTGCGCCCAATAACTTGAACTTGGTCGATACGCTCCCAACAGTCTCTGCCCGAAGTGGTGGAGAAGATAAGCCAGTAGCCATCGCCCAAACCAGTAACCATGCGATACTGGTTGATAGCTGCTTGCAATCAGAATTTTTCTGGTGGTGATGCATAGAAGTCCTCTTGTTTTGTTGCTGAGAAAAAGACAAGACAAAAATATTGCTTCATTCTAGCATTAACCCATAAGCAGGACAGACCGGTCTACTGGAAATCCGGGTTGCTATGCCGAATACGCGTTCCATACGTTGAGCATATCGGAAGTTTCTGCGCCGGCATTCTGCATGATTCTGGGCATGTACAATAACATGTTGTTGTACAAAGAATAACTAACCATTATTATGGTTGCCAGGTCAAGTAACAGTGCTTTGCGTCAGTCTGGGCTATTCTTTGGGGGCGACGCTGGTCTTGGAGAAATGCAAGTTTCTGCTTGTTCGGGCGAAGGCACCCGGATCAGCAGAGACCCGGACTGAGCGAGTGATTTGGTTTTGATGATAGGAAATTCAGCATGAGCGGTGATACATACAGTCTCGATAAACAGCAGTTGATGCAGCGAACTTTTGATCAAATGGAGAGCGAAAGGCGGGAAACTGACTTTTCAGCTCGCCAGAAAATCGCGCTCACCTGCCGGATTCTGTTTGATAATGGGCATGATTCGGGATTGGCCGGGCAGATTACCGCCCGCGGAGATGCGCCGGGAACGTTTCTGACACAGCAGTTGGGATTGGGATTCGACGAAATCAGCGCGCATAATTTGCTGTTGGTCGATGAGGATTTGCAGGTATTGCAAGGAAGTGGCATGCCGAATCCTGCCAACCGTTTTCATGCCTGGGTGTATCGCGCGCGCCCTGATGTCAGTTGTATCATCCATACGCATGCGGTGCATACGGCAGCGCTCAGTATGCTGGAAGTGCCTCTCGAAATTTCGCATATGGATAATTGCGTGTTGTATGACGAAGTCGCTTTTCTGCCCAAATGGCCGGGCGTGCCGGTGGGCAATGAGGAGGGTGAGCTGATCGCGGGTGCGTTGGGCAGCAAGCGGGCATTGTTGCTCGCGCATCATGGGTTGCTGGTCGCGTGCACCAGTATCGAGGAATCATGCTTGTTGGCATTGGCATTCGAGCGGGCCGCCCGGATGCAGTTGCTGGCGAGTGCCGCGGGCGCCATACAACCCATCGAACCGGCATTGGGACGTGAAGCGCATGACTGGATTCTGCGTGCGCAACGCAGCGCCAGCGCATTCGCCTACTACGCGAGGCGCTCGCTGAAACACCATCCAGACTGCCTGCTGGAATGATAGCACTGACTTCGCTTACTCAGCGATTTGCCATCTGGTTCGCGCTGGTGGCGTTATTGCCAATCGCGTTGGTGGGTTACGGCCTTTTGCATATTTTTGAAGGTGAAATCCACAGGTCGGCTATTCAGAAAGTGTCATCACTTGCCGACAAGAAAGTTGAACAAATCGATTTTTATCTGCGTGAACGTGTGCTGGATGCGAATGTGATCCAGGCGGCAGATACGACGCATCAGGCAATCCTCGAATTTAGCGAAGTGTTTGCGCGCGACGGGGTGGACTCCGAGAGCTACCACGCGCTCAATGCGCGTTACTATAATCATTTCGCCCGTTTTCTGGAAGGTGCGGGCTATTATGATCTGTTTCTGATTTCACTTGACGGTTGGCTGGTTTTTACCGTCAGTCATGAATCCGATTTTGCCACCAATCTATTTGATGGGCCCTACCGCGACACAGGCCTTGCCCATGTCTTCCGTCAGACCTTGGCGACACGCGCAAGCAGTCTCTCCGATTTCGAGCATTATGCGCCCTCTCATGGTGCGATAGCGGCTTTTATTGCCGTGCCCATTCTGATCGATGACGATTTGCAAGGCGTGTTGGCTTTGCAGATCTACAGCCAGCATGTATTCGATGTGCTGACCAATAATGTCGGACTTGGAGAGAGTGGGGAAACAATCGTGACCCGGTTGGAGAGCGAGCATTCCGCGCTGGTCATGGCGCCCTTGCGGGGAGATCCCGATGCCGCCTTAGAGCGAAGCATCCCACTGGATGAACCGTTGTTTTCAGCAGCCGTTCAATATAGTCTGAGTGGCTTACCGGGCGGTGGCATAACGACCGATTACCGAGGCGAGCAAGTAGTGGCTGCATGGCGCTATTTGCCCCGAATGAACTGGGGAATGGTAGTGCAGATTGACGCGGAGGAGGCGTTTGCTTCCGTGCTGCAAATGCGCATTATGGGGCTGGTGGTGCTTGGGCTGACTTTTGTGGCTGCTATTTTGGGGGCGCTGCTATTTAATCGGCGCGTAGTGATGCCGCTCAAAAATCTGAATGAATGTGCGCAGGCGATCACCGCCGGTAATCTTCAGCAACATGTGCCTAGAGAGGGGTGGGATGAAATTGGGCAGTTGGCCAGCGCTTTCAATACGATGACAGACCGGTTGAATATTAGTTATCGGCATCTGGAAGCGCGCGTGGCCGAACGCACGGCCAGGTTGGAGCGGGTCAATGCTGAATTGGCCATCAAGGAAGAAGAAACGCGTTCTGTCGTTCAACATATGGTCGATTGCGTGGTAACGACTGATGAGCGTGGCGTGATGTTGTCAGTCAATCCGGTCATGGAGAAGCTGTTTGGCTACACCCCGGAAGAAGCAGTGGGACAGAATGTCGCGATCCTGGTGCCCGAGCCGGACCGGAGCCAACATGAGTTTTATATGCAACGCTATTGTGAAACCGGCCACGGTCAGGCGTACGTGGGCCGCCCCTATCTGCCGGGCGGGCATGGGGTTGGACTAGGGCGTGAAGTTGAGGGGGTGCATAAGAGTGGTGCGCTGATCCCAGTTTATCTTGCGGTCAGTGAGTATTTTGTGGGCAATAAGCGTCATTTCACGGGTGTGATGCGCGATATTCGCGAGCATGTCAAAATTCGTCAGGATCTGGAGCAGGCCCGGTTGGAGGCAGAGCAGGCCAATCAAGCGAAATCTGCTTTTCTTGCCGCCATGAGCCATGAAATTCGTACGCCGATGAATGGGGTGATCGGCATGATCGATGTTTTGAGCCAGACCAGTCTGAGCAGCTATCAGAAGGAAATGGCGGATCTGATTCGTGAATCGGCTTTTGCGCTGCTTGAAATCATTGAGGATATTCTCGATTTTTCCAAAATTGAAGCAGGCAAGCTGGAGATTGAGCAAGCGCCTATGTCTTTGGCAACAGTGGTGGAGCGCGCATGCGGAATGATGGAGCATTTGGCTGCCAGTAAAGGTATCGAGCTGACGCTGTTTGTCGATCCGGCATTGCCGGACAATGTGCTCGGCGATGCCTTGCGCCTCCGGCAAGTGCTGGTTAATTTGATCAATAACGCCATCAAGTTTTCAAGCGGCCTGCAGCGTCCCGGGCGGGTGGCAGTACAAGTCGTGCCAGTCGAATTGGGCGAGGATATTGCAACAGTGTCATTTCAGATTGCCGATAATGGCGTGGGGATGAATGATGCGATCATGGGGCGTTTGTTTACCCCCTTTTCTCAGGGAGATACCTCCACCACGCGCCGTTTTGGCGGAACCGGACTGGGCCTGACAATTTGCCGTCGAATAGTCGAGTTGCTGAAAGGTGAAATTTTTGTACGAAGCAAACCTGATGCAGGGTCTATCTTTACTGTTCAGATACCCTTCCGGGCTTTGCCGGGAGGGGCCGTTAATGTTGGCGGACAGGAGACCGATCTGTCGGGATTGTCGTGCCTGGTGCTGGGTCATGAAAAGGGGTTGGACCGCGATTTGGCTGCCTACCTCCGCTATGCAGGCGCCAGGGTTGAGCTGGAGTCCAACTTGTCGCAAGCCCAGGCGCGAATCAAAGCCCTGCCTGCTGGCCAGTGGTTACTGGTTATTGATGCCGGTGAGGAAGAGCCCTGTATCGATGAATTGCGGGCGGCCTTTCGCACTCGATTCAATCTTGCTTTGCAAGACGAGCCGCATTTCGTGATCATTCGGCGTGGCCGGCGTCACCGCGGCCGTAAGGAAGGCAGAAAGATCGTGACACTCGATGGTAATATCCTTTATCGCGATGCTTTTTTACAGGCTGTGGCCGCTGCTGCGGGCCGGGCGGAGCTGGAGGATGATCAGGCCGTAGCTGCAGGCAGTGTCAGGGAGGTTGCGCCCCCTTCGCGAGAGGAAGCGCTGCGGCAAGGGAAATTAATACTGGTGGCCGAAGACAATGAGATTAACCAGAAGGTCATTCGCCAGCAGCTCGCTCTGCTCGGGTATGCGCTAGATGTTGCTTCCAATGGACGTGAAGCGTTGCAGCGCTGGCAGAGTGGTGAATATGCACTGATACTCACTGATTTGCATATGCCGGAAATGGACGGCTATCAGTTGACACAATCAATCCGTGCTGGCGATACTGACAAGCACCGAATTCCGATAATCGCATTGACAGCCAATGCGCTCAAAGGCGAAGCAGAGAGATGCCGCGTGCTGGGCATGAATGATTATCTGAGCAAGCCAGTGCAACTGGAGCAGCTTAAGGCAATGCTCGGCAAGTGGTTGCCTGAATCCGCTTCTGAGCCGGGGCGGCCAGCAGGCAAGCATGATATGCGGCCACAGGTGACGGATCAGAAAATCGCTCTCGATATTGCTGTGCTCAAAAAGTTGATCGGAGATGATCCAATTTTGATCCAAAAATTTTTACTGGATTTCCGTTTGGATGCCAGAAAAATTGCTGATCAATTACAGCTGTCCATAGGTGCTGGCCGATTCGATCAAATTAAGGCCGCTGCACACAAGCTTAAGTCATCCGCACGCGCAGTCGGAGCGCTGGCATTGGGCGAGTGGTGTGCACAGATCGAGGTCGCAGCGAAAAACTGTGAAGCGGAGAAATTGGCGGTATTGTTGCCGCAATTCGAAGCAGAATTGACTGATGTCGAGGCATATATCGGGAAGTGGGAAGTATATCCTGGTGAGCAGGATCTTCAAGAGGGGCCAAGATGAAAATTCATGAGTACCAGGCAAAAAAAATTTTAAGTGACTACGGTGTGCCTATTCCGGCAGGCGTGGCTTGCTTTAGTGTAGAGGAGGCGATTGTTGCGGCCAATCAATTGGGTGGAGACAAATGGGTGGTCAAGGCGCAAATCTATGCAGGTGGGCGCGGCAAAGCAGGCGGCATAAAACTGGCAAAGTCGATCGCAGAAGTCCGCCAGCATGCCGAAGCGATGCTGCATCGTCCACTGGTTACCCTCCAAACCGGTCCAGAAGGCAGGATGGTTCGACGGCTTTATGTCGAACAGGAGGTCAGCATCAGTCATGAATATTATGTGGCGCTGGTGGTAGACCGCGCTCAGCAGTGCATCAGTCTGATTGCCAGTGAAGCGGGAGGTATGGATATCGAGCAGGTTGCAGCGAGTACGCCGAACAAAATACACAAGGTTTCGATTAATCCACTGACTGGACTTGAGGCACAGGATGCAGAGGCGATTGTGCGCCAGATCCGACTGCCCGAATCATGTTTTCCGGCGGCCATTTCCATGTTGAATGCGCTTTACCAGGCATTTGATGAGAATGATGTGTCGTTGCTTGAGATCAATCCTTTGGTTCTGACCCCTGATGATCACTTGATGGCATTGGATGCCAAACTCAATTTTGATGATAACGCGCTCCTGCGCCATCCAGAGATCGCCGCTTTGCGTGATCTGGAGGAAGAGGATCCGCTGGAAGTCGAGGCGTCCAAGCATGCGCTTTCCTATATTCCGCTGGATGGCGATATCGGCTGCCTCGTGAATGGTGCTGGACTGGCGATGGCAACCATGGACATTATCAAGCTGTATGGCGGGAGTCCCGCCAATTTTTTGGATGTGGGGGGTGGGGCGACGGCTGATAATGTAACGGCCGCATTCAAAATAATGCTGCGCAATCCCCGCCTGAAAGCCATTCTGGTGAATATCTTTGGCGGTATCATGCGCTGCGATGTCATCGCCGAGGGAATCGTGCAGGCTGCGCGAGAAGTAAGACTGGAAGTTCCATTGATCGTACGCCTGGAAGGAACCAATGTTGAGTTGGGGAGAAAGATTTTGCAGGAATCCGGTTTGTCCATCATTTCCGCCAGCAATATGGCAGATGCCGCCAGCAAGGCAGTTGAGGCTGCTGCACAGTGTCAGTCTGAATCAACCACCAAAGGGGGATGATCGATGGCTATTTTGATTAATCGCGAGACACGTGTCATTACGCAGGGCATAACCGGTAAAACAGGACAGTTCCATACCCGTCAATGCCGTGAATATGCCCATGGGAAGGATTGCTTTGTGGCGGGAGTGAATCCCAAAAAGGCAGGAGAGGGCTTTGAGGGTATCCCGGTTTTTGCAACTGTCAAGGAAGCCAGGCAGCAGACGGGCGCAACAGTTTCCGTAATTTATGTGCCACCTGCTCATGCCGCTGCCGCGATTGATGAAGCAGTCGAAGCAGAACTCGATTTGGTGATCTGTATTACAGAAGGCATTCCTGTGCGAGACATGCTGCGGACGCGTGCGCGCATGCGGGGAAATAAGACCTTGCTGATTGGTCCAAATTGTCCAGGTATCATCACACCCGGCGAGCTGAAAATCGGTATCATGCCTGGTGCTATTCATCAGCCAGGCAGAATTGGTGTGGTTTCCCGGTCTGGTACATTAACTTATGAAGCCGTGGCGCAGCTCACAGAGCTGGGTTTGGGGCAGTCGACCTGTATTGGGATCGGCGGTGATCCGATCAATGGTCTCAAGCATCTGGATGTCATGAAATTGTTTAACGATGATAGCGAGACAGATGCAGTGCTGATGGTGGGCGAGATTGGAGGCACCGACGAGGAAGCGTGCGCCAGCTGGGTCAAAGCGCACATGAAAAAACCTGTTGTTGGGTTTATTGCCGGTGTGACAGCGCCCCCGGGCAAGCGTATGGGGCATGCCGGGGCAATTATTGCCGGTGGCCAGGGTACAGCGCAGGAAAAAATTGCCGTCATGGAAGCATGCGGGATTCGTGTCACGCGCAATCCGGCCGAAATGGGCAAGCTTTTAAAATCGGTATTGTGATCTTTGTGATCGAGCTATGAGGGCTGAAATGTTGCGAGTTTTTATTGTGGCTGTGGTGATAGGTTTGGCTGGGTGCGCCACGAGCAAGTATCCGCCGGACGAATCGGCGCAACCCATTCCTGGGCAGACGCCTGCTGATGCATTGAGCAAGCCAAGGCCCGCCGGACCTTTGCCGCCCAGCACGCGGCCAACCTACAATCTTACGGGTTATCCAAAGGCAACCCAGGAAGGTTATATAGATGGGTGTGAGACCGCAAAACGCACTTCTTATGCATACAAGGATGAAAATCGCTATGTCAGCGATGGACAATATCGCATGGGCTGGGATGATGGCTTTTCCATTTGTCGTGGGACGCGATGACCGGATTTGATTGGATCAAATGATTCTTTTCACAACTTCACTCAGAGCTTGGCTGTTTGGACTGTTAATCGCTTTAATATTTCCAGCGAGTGCATCGGGTTTGCCGGAAGTTGTCAGGCAAGCGCTGACAAAAGCGCGCATTCCAGAAACAGCGGTTGGTGTTTATGTGCGCGAAGTGGATGCAAGTCAACCGCTGTTGGCGATTAATGCCGATGCCGCCATGAATCCTGCCTCAGTCATGAAGCTCGTGACAACTTATGCGGGATTGGAATTGCTCGGGCCGGCATACACATGGAGAACCGAAGTTTATGCCAGCGGGACGCTTGAGCAAGGCAAACTCACCGGCGATTTGATCATTAAGGGTTATGGTGATCCAAATTTAAATCTGGAAAATTTCTGGGTGCTCATGCGGCAAATCCGGCAAACTGGATTGAAAGCCATCACTGGCGATCTGGTTCTGGATTATAGCCATTATAGTCTTTCTCAAGAAGATCCGGGCGCTTTTGATGGGCAGCCCTACAAGACCTATAACGTGCTTCCGGAAGCGTTATTGGTGAATTACCGTACCTCGGCAGTGCATTTGTTTCCTGATCCGCAGCATGATAGGGTGCGAGTTATCGCTGATCCTGAGACGCCATTGCTGGATTTGCAGAATAACCTAAGACTTACCAAAAAAAAGTGTGGCTACTGGCGAAATGCAGTTCGTGCCGATGTGCGTCCTCACGAAGCGGGAAATGGTCACGTCTCAGTATTGCTCAATGGTGCTTACTCGGTTGATTGCGGTCAAAATACATACTATTTGAGTTTGCATGAGAGTACCGCATATATTTACGATCTGTTCAGAGATTTATGGTCGCAGCTAGGCGGAACATTCGAAGGTGGTGTGCGACGCGGTTCAGTGCCAGAGTCGTTGCTCCCACTCAAGGTTTATCATTCGCCCCCGCTTGCTGAAGTTATCCGTGGCATTAATAAATACAGTAATAATGTAGCCGCCAGGCAACTTTTTCTCTCTCTGGGTGAAACGCAGGCAAACGGAGAAAAGTTCGTTTCACTAGACTTGGCTTATGCTGCGATTCAGCAGTGGTTATTCGCCAAGCGTTTAAATTTTCCTGAGATGATTATCGAAAATGGCTCCGGGTTATCACGCAGAGCCCGCATCAGCGCGCGTCATTTGGGTGATTTGCTGCAGGTAGCCTACCATAGTCCCGTCATGCCAGAATTAATGGCTTCACTGGCAATCGTGGCTGTTGATGGCACTGCTAGGAATCGATTGAAGCGTTCAGGGGTTGCGGCAAGAGCGCATATAAAGACGGGATCATTGAGGGATGTTTCTGCTGTCGCAGGTTATGTATTGGGCAAGAATAACCGGCGTTATGTCGTTGTTTTTATGGCTAACCATGCCAATGCAGCAAATGCAAAACCTGCTATCGATCGCTTGCTGGAGTGGTTGTATCAAAGTGCTAAATAAACGCTCAGGTAAGCATAGCGAATAGAAATGCGTAGCTGTCGTCATGTAATATTCATTCTTGGTTGGCTAGGTGCGTGCCTAATAGTTACAGTTACCGACCCTGCCTGGGCGGCGCGCTTTGTCGGCGAATTCACGGCTACCCAAGCGTGTCCGGTCTATTTCTCAAAAAATAAACAGACCAATCCTGGCGATATTCGGCTTGAGCCGGGAAAAGCTTACGCTGTATTCGAAGCGAATCGAATTCAGAATCCATTATGGTACCGAATTAGAGTTCCAGCCGCCCAGCCTGCGGAGCGATGGGTTGAGGCAGCTTGCGGGATTGTCAGGGGAGATCCGCCACTTCAAAGCAGTGCCAGCAAATGCAATGTGCCCGGCAAAGTGGACAGCTTTGTCCTGGCTTTGACCTGGCAGCCTGCCTTCTGTGCGATCAATTCTCGCAAAAAAGAATGCCAGACTAGGGAGGGCGACAACAGGCCGTCAAGTGGATTTGCATTGCATGGGCTATGGCCCAACAACAGATCATGTGGAGCCAATTATGGCTTCTGTGGCCAAGTCGGTGCACCTGAAAAGGATTTTTGTGGCTACCCGGCGATTCCACTCAACCATCTAATTCGCGAGTCACTCAAGGAAGTGATGCCTAGCGTAAAAGCACAATCATGTCTCCAGCGGCATCAATGGCATAAACATGGAGTGTGCCAAACGAATTGGAGCGTAAACGAGTACTTCAGTTTGTCAATAGCGCTAACCCATTGGTTCAATCAGGCAGGCATGGCGCGCATGATGCAAAGAATGCATGGGCAGGTCGTGCGGACGGACGCATTCATGACCGAAATGGAGATAATACTGGGAAATGCGGCGCGCAGAAAAGTGGTGCTGATCTGCAAGCAAAACAAATTGCTAGAAATACGCTTGAACTTTGCGGCAGATCTGGCAGAGGAAAAAGATCCCGGTAAACTGATGGCGCGCGCGCCGGATGCTAAAGAGAATACGAGCTGTGGCAAGTCATTCAGAGTGGTGAGAGCGAGACTTCAATGAGAGCAAGCTTCAGCAGGATGCAAAAATCCGGAGCCGAAGTCAAGTTGTCGTTAAAAATCAAGGCTCCTCGGCAGAATTTGTGGGTAACCGAAAGCGCCTTTTGTAAGACCGTGGCCGGAGATAGTGGAGCACCCCGCCCAATCTCTGAGAAGATGAAGTTGCGACACAAACAACTTCACAGGAGAGAGCGGGATGCAGATCCAGACTATCCTAAACCGTCTGCAGAAATTCAAGTCATTTGTCTATGCTGGCGTTCGCTGGGGCGGCAGCAAAGAAGCTCCCCATCTGGAGATCGAGGTGGTGGAGAGGCGTAACAGCCGTGC
>NZ_FNOY01000133.1 GCF_900107165.1 Nitrosomonas halophila | reverse complement strand
CCCCTACTTTTAGCATCATGGTACGTCCAAAATTTTAAAAGATAAATCTTACCGCCTTAAAGGCGGTGGTTTTAACCTTACTTCGGACTAATAAATTCAGCCAATTGTATTTTCTACCGGATTGTATTCGATAGGTAGATGGTCGTCGGTGTTTGCACAACGAACCAAACGTCGGCCAGCGTTCAATGTATCCCCAATACTTTGCAGATACATCGCCGTTTGTGGTCTGCTGGCGGGTTAGCATGAGCCAGTCATGCAATGCAGCAAATGCAAACTGGCTTTTTTTGATGCGCAGCTGTTGACGTGCCTCGATAGCGTAGTAGTAGAGTGCATCGATATATTGCAATATTCTGAATGTCACTGCGCTCGCCCTATTTATAGCTTTAGCGAAATAAATAGTTGTAAGAACCATATCTTCTGAGCTAGCTTGGCATTACCAAATCATGCGATATCTTTGAAAGTTGTGACCGGATCCCTGATAACAACGAGTCGGCCTGCAAAATATCATAATGATCAGCATCGATTTCGTGCGCGTGAATTTCAGCAGGGCCGAGTTGCTGCTCAAGCGCCAGCCGATCACTCATTTCGCGGGTCTCCGCCCACCAGCAAATCACCTGCGTTGCCAGTGGTTTCAGCGTAGGGAGCTGCAGCGAAAGCATTTTCAAATGACGAGCCACCATAAAGGTATGTGCCAGTTCCTCCACACCCATGGCGGCGTGCTCTGGAACGGCCGCGCTTTGACCCGATTGCTCATATTGCTCATATTGCTCATATTGCTGATTCAGCGTGCATGCTTTTTCCAATAAGGCCATCACGCATGCGTTTGATTCCGTCAGCATGGCCTGACCGAACACGGTCGCATGCAGGGATGGATCATCAAACTCGACACCGGGCAGCACGGCAGCAATAAACGCCATGAAATCCTGTCGCCAGTCATCTTGCACTGGCTCAGACGATTCGGTGCCTGGCACATAGGAATCAATCAGGCCGAGAAAAGCGACCGTTTGCTGTTGCGCTTCCAGGATGGCAGTCATCAGGGCAGCCAGTGCGCCGCCCAGCGACCAGCCGAGCAGATGGTACGGCCCCTGTGGCTGGACAGATCGAATCATGCGGCAATAATCCTCAGCCATTTGCTGCAATGAGATGTCGCAATGGGCGCTGTCAGCCAGCATCCGGCACGGAATGCCATACACCGTGCGCATGCCCTGTAGTTGCCGCGCGAGCGGCTGGTAATCGAATATTGTGCCCATGCCAGCATGGATACAGAACAAGGGTTTAGTCCCCTCGTTTTCAGAGAGTTGGTTAAGCGGCAGTAAGCCATTGGATTTGGATAGTTTATCAAGTCCAAGCAGATCGGCAATCGTCGGACGTTGCACGAAATCGCGCAGCCTGAAATCCAGTTTTGCGTCAGTCAGATTGCGCACGCGCGCCATCACCTTGAGGCTCGACAATGAATCGCCCCCCAATGCAAAGAAATTATCGGTTTCACCGATACGTTCCACACCCAGTACTTCTTGCCAGACACGCGCCAGCAATTTAGATTCGGATGTCGAAGGCGCGCGATAGGTATCAATTGACGGCATCCCCGGCTCGGGCAGACGCTTGCGGTCCACCTTACCGTTTGCATTCAAGGGCAGGCTGTCCAGCACCACGATCGCCGAGGGCAGCATGTAATCCGGCAAGGTCTGCGCGAGCGCGTCCCGCAACGCATGTGTGGTCACCGCATGATCCGCATGCAGCGCAACATAGGCCACCAGCCGGGTGCCGCTCGCTCCTTCCTTGGCCACCACCACTGCTTCCCGCACGGCCGGCTGCTGCAGCAGTTGCGTCTCGATTTCACCCAGTTCGATGCGAAAACCCCGGATCTTGACCTGGTGATCCACCCGCCCCAGGTATTCGACCTGCCCATCCTCTCGCCATCTGGCCAAGTCGCCAGTGCGGTAGAGCCGCCCGCCCTGGCTGCCGAACGGATCGGCGACAAACCGTTCCGATGTCAATCCGGGTCGGTTCAGGTAGCCACGCGCAAGCCCTCGCCCGCCGAGATACAGCTCTCCCGTTACGCCCACTGGCAGCGGATTCATGTCGG
>NZ_FNOY01000059.1 GCF_900107165.1 Nitrosomonas halophila | reverse complement strand
CAAGGCCGTTGCATCCGGTCTTGCTATCGCTTGCTGTTCGATCAGATGATGCACCGGTTCCACCGAAGCATACCGTTGCTCATTGACGCCCCAGGCCTTGAGTTGAGCCCATTCCTTTTCGTTCATGAAAGCGACATCACCCAGACATTGTCCAGGCTGATCCGCCAGTTGCTCCAGCAAACACAGATAATGTTCACTCATGCGTACGATGGTCTGCGGCTCGAACAACTCGGCTGCATAGGTGAAACGTGCTTCGACCCGGCCGTCTGGCCGCTCCACGGTATCCAAAGTCAGTTCGAACTGCGCGCCTTGCTCGCCAAGCTCATATTCCTCGACTGTCAATCCCGGCAGGCGCGCCAGTGTGTGATCATCTTCACGCAAATGATTGAACATCGCCTGGAACAATGGATTCAGGTTCAGGTTGCGCTCCGGCTGGAGCGCTTCGACCAGTTGCTCAAATGGCAGATCCTGATGGGTTTGCGCCCCCAGGGCGGCATCCCGGGTTTGTTCGAGTAGCCGTTTCAGCGGCATGCGCCCGTCGATCCGGTTACACAATACCTGCGTATTGACGAAGAATCCCACCAGGTTTTCTATTTCCACGCGGTGGCGGTTGGCGATTGGCACACCCGCCCGTATCTCGCTTTGCCCGGTATAACGGTACAACAACGCCTGGAAACCTGTCAGCAGTCCCATGAACAGCGTCACGCCATGTGTCTGCATCTGCCGCTGCAAGTGCGCCATCAGCACCGCTGGTAGAGTAAAGTCGTGATGGGCCGCACGGTAGCTACCTGTCGAAGCACGGGGATGATCGGTCGGCAATTGCAACACAGGCTGAGTTTCACCCAGCTGGCTACGCCAGTAGGCCAGTTGGCGTTCTTTCTCGCCTGCTTCCAGCCAGTTTCGCTGCCAGATCGCATAATCCACATATTGAATCGAAAGCGGCGGCAGTGCGATCGGCTGCCCTTCGCAAAGCGCACGGTAACAGGCAGCGAATTCATTGATGATGATGCGGTTGGACCAGGCATCCGAGATAATGTGGTGCATCACCACCACCAGATGATGTTCCTCCGGTTCGACCTGCAGCAGCACCACGCGCAATAACGGGCCTTGGGTGAGATCGAAGGGCGTGGTATGGATGCGGATCGCTTCTTCCCGCACGCGGGCTGCGCGCTGCGCTGCCGGCACAGTACGCAAATCGATCATGGCCAGTTTGAATCGCCCTGCCGATTCGATGATTTGCTCGGGCAAGCCTTGTGCGTTGACACGGAACACCGTGCGCAGCGCTTCATGCCGCGCCACCAGTGTCTGAAAGCTTTCTTCCAGCGCTGCCCGGTCCAGCTTGCCTCGCAGCCGTAAAGCGCCACCTAGGTGATAGGCCGTGCTCTGGGGATCCAGTTGCCATAAGAACCAGTGTCGCTGTTGTGCGTAAGAAAGAGTATGACGCTTCTCAACCGGCTGTTGAACGATGGGCAGAAGCGAGAAATCGATGCCTCGCTCCTTCAGTGTACTGAGAAATATCTTTTGTTTTTCAGGGGAAAGTGTGGCAAACCGCTCGGCAATATTCTGTTTATTCAATTTTGATTAATTCTCCAATAAATCGAGTAATTCAGCCATTTCCGATAACTCAGTCTGCTCCTTGGCTTGCCTGGAAACTAACATGTATTCTTCCTGTACCACTGTCGCGATGGCTTTTAATACAGGCCGTTCAAAAAATAGCCGCAGGGGTAAGGAAATGGATAGGCTGAGCTGCAATTTTTGCTGAACTTGCAAAGCGGCAAGAGAATGTCCGCCCAATTCGAAGAAATTGTCATTGCGCCCCACGCGGCCAATACCCAACACTTCCGCCCAGATGTTGGCGAGGATCTGCTCCACTTCCCCTTCGGGTGCGGCATAGTCCCCATTGCCGGCAAACTCTGGTTCCGGCAAGTGGCCACGATCGACTTTGCCATTCGCATTCAGGGGCAGGTGGTCCAATACCACGATTGCCGAAGGCAGCATGTAGTCGGGCAAGGCCTGCGCGAGCGCTCTCCGCAATTCTGGGAGGGTTGCTGGAAGATCCGCGTGCAACGCAACATATGCCACCAGCCTAGAGCCGGCCGGCCCTTCCTTGGCCACCACCACCGCCTCCCGCACGGCCGGCTGCTGCAGCAGTTGGGTTTCGATTTCGCCCAGTTCTATACGGAACCCCCGGACCTTGACCTGATGATCCGCCCGGCCGAGGTATTCGATCTGTCCGTTCTCCCGCCACTTGGCCAGGTCACCAGTACGGTAGAGTCGCCCACCTTCGCTGTCGAAGGGATCAGCGACAAACCGTTCCGCTGTCAATCCGGGCCGGTTCAGATACCCGCGAGCCAGTCCTACTCCGCCAAGATAGATCTCCCCTGCCACACCCTGCGGCACGTGCCTCATTTCTTCATTTAGTATATAAAGCTGGGTAGCGGCTATAGGTCTGCCCAGCAAATTAGTTCTAGATCCGATTTTGCCAACAACCGACCAAATAGTTGTTTCAGTTGGCCCATACATGTTCCAGAGCTCGATATTCTGTGTGAGCAACTGATCAACCAAATCGACTGGCAATGTTTCCCCACCACATAAACACTTAAATGGACGTTGGTTATTTTCGTGCGGGATTTTCCACCCGCTTGTCAGTAACATGCGCCAGCCGGCCGGGGTGGATTGTAGAATATCTGCTTGATGGGTCCGCAGCAATTGCATGAGAAGCTGTCCATCACTTCTTTCTGCTTGTGATGCCATTACCAGCCGCGCACCAGCGCTGAGTGTCAAGTAAATCTCCAAACCGGCAATATCGAATGAAAGCGGAGTGATGGATACCAGGGTATTCCCGGATGTCATGCCTGGCGATTCCAGCATATTCATTACAAAATGACTCAATGCACGATGTCGTATTCCCACTCCCTTAGGCTTGCCGGTGGAACCGGAAGTATAGATAATATAGGCCAGATGCTCGCCGTGCAGGGCAACAGTTGGATTGTCCTCGGACGCATTGCTTACATCCAGTGTATCCAGCAACAGCATGTTGCCATGAGTCGGGCGCGGAATGCGTGATTCGATTGCCTGCTGCGTGAGCAACAATTCGATGCCGCTGTCCGCCACCATGTGCTGCAGCCGGTCACGCGGATAATCCGGATCGAGCGGCACATATGCGCCACCTGCCTTGAGAATGGCGAGCAGACCCACGATCATGTCGATCGAACGTTCGACCGCGATTCCTACCCGGCTTTCGGGTTGAATACCCAATGCGATCAGATGATGCGCCAACTGGTTTGCACGCCGGTTAAGTACCGCGTAGCTGAGTTCCGCGTTGCCGAAAATCAAGGCCGTCGCATCCGGTCGCGCCATCGCCTGCCGTTCGATCAGCTGATGCACCGATTCCACCAAGGCATAGCGTTGTTCATTAATGCCCCAGGCCTTGAGTTGAGTCCATTCTTTCTCGTTCATGAAAGCGACATCGCCCAAGCACTGCCCAGGCTGATCCGCCAGCTGCTCCAGCAAGCGAAGATAATGTTCACTCATGCGCACGATGGTCTGTGGCTCAAACAACTCGGCTGCATAGGTGAAACATGCTTCGACCCGTCCATCTGGCCGCTCCACAGTATCCAGTGTCAACTCGAACTGCGCGCCTTGATCGTCAAACTCGCATTCCTCCACTGCCAATCCCGGCAATTGTCCCAGCGCACGATAGTCTTCCCGTAGATGATTGAACATCACCTGGAACAATGGATTCAGATTCAGGTTGCGCTCCGGCTGGAGCGCTTCGACCAACTGCTCAAATGGCAAATCCTGATAAGCTTGCGCACCCAAGGCAGCATCACGGGTTTTCTCGAGCAGTCGTTCCAGCGGCATGCGCCCATCAATCCGGTTGCACAACACCTGCGTATTTACCAAACAGCCAACCAAATTTTCAGTTTCTACCCGATGTCGATTAGCGACCGGCACACCCACCCGAATGTCGCTTTGGCCTGTATAGCGGTACAACAATACTTGCAAGCCCGCCAATAACCCCATGAACAGTGTCATACCCCGCGTTTGCATCTGCCGTTGC
This sequence comes from Nitrosomonas halophila, assembly GCF_900107165.1. Taxonomy (GTDB): domain Bacteria; phylum Pseudomonadota; class Gammaproteobacteria; order Burkholderiales; family Nitrosomonadaceae; genus Nitrosomonas; species Nitrosomonas halophila. The sequence continues at coordinate 15,009 of NZ_FNOY01000059.1, read as the reverse complement.
AAATGCTCAATCAGCGAGGGTGGCAGAATAAAGTCATATTGAGCGGCACGATAGTTGCTTGTCGATGGACGGGGATGATCGGTCGGCAGTTGCAATACTGGGTGGATTTCACCCAGTTGGCTACGCCAGTAGGCCAGTTGCCGTTCTTTCTCACCCGCTTCCAGCCAGTTGCGCTGCCAGATCGCGTAATCCGCATATTGAACTGAAAGTGGCGGCATCAACACCTGCTGACCCTTACAATGCGCACGGTAACAAGTGGCGAATTCGTCGATGATAATGCGGTTGGACCAGGCATCCGAAATGATATGTGGCATCGCCACTACTAAATAATGTTCATCAGACGCCGCCTGGATCAGAGCTACACGCAATAATGGTCCTTGAGTAAGATCAAAAGGCGTAGTATGGATAAGGTTTACTTCTTCTTGCACACGGGCTGCACGCTGTGTCTCCGGCACCGCGCGCAAGTCGGCCACCATCAATCTGAATCGTCCCGCAGGGCTGATCACCTGCTCGGGCAATCCTTGTGCATTGGCACGGAACACCGTGCGCAACGATTCATGCCGCGCCACCAACGTCTGAAAGCTCTCTTCCAATGCCACTTGGTCCAGCTCGCCCTGCAACCGCAAGGCGCTTCCCAAGTGGTAGGCCGTACTCTGTGGATCCAGTTGCCATAAAAACCAATGCCGTTGCTGTGCGTAGGAAAGGCAAACTGGTTTACCCGGCTCTCTTTGTGGAATGACTGGCTCTTGCTGTGTCGATTCGCTACTTGACTTGAGTCGCCGCGCCAGTCGTTGTCGCTGCTCTGGCGTAAGACGCGCCCGCCGTTGTGCAAGATCATTATTGTCCATCATAAAATTCTCTGGGCTATGCATCCATGCAATGAACTATTTATGAGCATTCGATTTCATCGAGCAGTTTACTTTCGACCAAAACCGCCAAGCTCGAGATTGTCGGTGATCTGAAGAAATCGGCCGGATGCAGGTCAACGGAAAAGCTGGTTCGGACTCTAGAAAGAAGTTGTACTCCCAGTAGCGAATCCCCGCCCAGCTCAAATAAATTATCGTCTACCCCTATGGCATCGATTCCCAACAGACTCTGCCAAATCTCTGCAATGCTCATTTCAAGTTCGCCTTCAGGGGATTTGAAGGTTGTCGGCAAGGCGGGTCTTGGAAATCTTCCTGTCTTGATGGGGACATTGAAGGTAAGAGGCTGCGCAACCAGATCTTGCTGGGTTTGGCTCAATCGAGCATGCAAATCAAGCGTTGAAACGATCACTTGGGGCACATAAGGCCCGTTGATGATTCTCTCAAACACTTCTGCACCGTCTTCGGGAGCAATTCCCACTCCCTCTGGCATTTCCATGTTCGCCGCCATACCGACTTCCCGCCAGCTATCCCAGTTGACTGAAACAACAGGATAAGCCGCATCGCGATAGGCAGCACGCGCGACTGCGTCCAGATAAGCGTTAGCCGCGCAATAGTCGATTTTGCTGAGTCCACCGGCGATCGCCGCAAGTGATGAACATAGCAGCATGAAATCCAGTGAATCATCTTTAAAAACTGCCTGCAAGGCACGCATTCCCTGCACTTTTGGTGCCAACACCCTTGTAATCGCTTGATTCGTTTTGTTTGAAATCAACCCGCTGCTGACCTCGCCGGCAGCATGGATCACGCCATTGATCGCGCCAAAATAGTGGCGTGCTTGCTCGACCGCCCGCTGCAAAGCGGCTCGATTAGCTACATCTGCATTCACTACGAATACTTGAGCACCCAATGCTTCCAGTCGTAGAATTTTTTCTATTTTGTGTCGGAGCGTGCTGTCTTGACTCGCGGTTGCTAAAATCTCCGGCCAGTGCTCACGTATAGGAATGGGAGAGCGCCCTAGCAACACCAGTTTTGCCAGCCGAGTGCGCGCCAGATATTCAGCCAGTGTTAATCCGACTCCGCCTAATCCACCAGTGATTAAATAAACCCCTCCCGGTTTGAGACGGTCAGTAGCCGATACGCGATGCTGTAAGGTTTCAAAGCATTGTATCCATCGGTGAGGTCCCCGATAGGCCACCACTGCCGTTATATTCTCTTGTTGTGATTCGGCAAAAATCTGCTTGGCCAGATACGCACGACTTATGCTGTCCCACGCATGCAATTCGACATCGATTAAGCGGCAAGAAAGGTGTTCATACTCTTGGGGAATAACTTTGCATGGTCCATAGAGTAATGCTTTATAGGGCGATAACCTTTCACTACCGGTAACATCCTCCAATTGATTGGTCACCACGGTAATGTTGATGTTTTTTCCTGAGGGAAGTAGTGCTGGGTTAGCCTCCAGCGCGCGCGTGAGAGAAAGCAGACTATAAAAATTGCTAGCCAGACTACCTGCCTGAGTATTGGTTTCCTCTTCCGCGCTCAAACTCCAAAGATAAAAAATCTGACTGATCGTTTTACCCTCGTCACGCATCGCCTGGAATAATCGTTTGTAATCACGTTGATTCTTAGAGCATATCCGGTAGCGATGTGGACTTTCTTGCCGGAAGGCGGTATCTGCAAAAACAACGATGGGCTCAATTCCGAACAAGCGCAAATGATTAGCCAAGGCTGCACCGACTAAATGCTCATCGCTGAATATCACATATACACCGGTTTGTTCAGGATGAAGACTTTCGAAATCAATTTGCTCGGTGCGCTGCCAGGTTGGGACAAAGAGCCAATCATTTATTGAACGTGCCAGCGTTTGTTCTTGTTTCTTAGCTCCCAAAGTTGGCTGCATACCGCTTTTTAATTCAGATGACTGATTTTCGGCTTTGATCCAATAAGATTGTCGCTCAAACGGATAAGTCGGTAACGGCACGCGATGACGATGTTCATGGGCATAAAAATGTTGCCAATCGATGCTCAACCCGTTTAACCATAGCTTGCCGAGCGCGAGATACAAGTGCTTCTGCATCGAACAACTCTTGTTGGGATGGGGTAACGATGACAAGATAAGCTGCTCGGTTTTTGCCAATGGATGACGTTGCGCAAGTGTCGCCAGGGTTTCTCCTGGCCCGACCTCGAGTAATACTTGCATCGGATCGGCCAGCAATACCTGCAGACCATCATTGAAACGCACCGTCCCACGCACATGCTTTCCCCAGTAACGCGCATCCGTCGCTTCCTGGGCGGTTATCCAGTCCCCACTCAAATTGGAGAAAAAAGAAATCTTGGGAGGTTGAAGTTTTACCTGAGCCACCTGGTCAACAAAAGTTGACAGCAGAGGCTCTACCAAGCGCGAGTGAAATGCACGGGAGACATGCAGTTTTCGATAACCGGCACCAAGTCCAGCCAATTTTTTTTCAGCTGCTTCGATCGCTGCAATCGAACCAGACAATACACAAAGCCCCGGTCCATTGATAGCCGCCAGATCACATCCCTCTAGCTGTAGGGAGGCAAGTTCTGCTTCAGACAACATGACCGCCAGCATGGCGCCCGTTTCCATTTGCTGTAGCAAACGGCCTCGTAAGGCCACCAGGCGCAGCGCATCCTGCAATGAAAATACACCCGCCAAACAAGCAGCTACATATTCACCCACGCTGTGACCTATCATCGACACAGGTTGGATACCCCATGACATCCACATTTGTGCCAATGCATATTCAATGACGAACAAGGCAGGTTGTGTGATTTCGGTCTGTTCAAGCCGTGTTGAAGCAATCTGCCTGCTCGCTTCCTCTGCATCCGGGTAAAGAATGGCCAGGAGATCGAAATCCAGGTGTGGCCGTAATAACTGCAGACATTGATCGAAATGCTGGCGGAAAACCGGTTCCTGCTGATAAAGATCTCGTGCCATATCAACGTACTGTGCGCCTTGCCCTGGAAACAAAAAAGTCACAGGCCGGTGCTCAACCACATTTTCTTGCACAAGGAAACGATCGCTCTCCCGGTTATGCAGCAATGTTTTGGCATCCTCATGATCATGACAAAGTGCAATGGCCCGATGAGAAAATTGTTTCCTTCCGACTTGCAATGTGTAAGCGACATCGGCTAAAGACTGCTCAGGATGGACTTCAAGGTGCTGCTGCAATCGATTCACGGCTCGATCCAATGCGTGTTGGCTACGTGCCGACAACATGAGCAACTGCCAATCACGCGATGCACTTGAAGGTGCGCAATTGGGCGCTTCCTCGATAATCATATGCACGTTAGTGCCACCGATACCGAACGAGCTGACACCCGCTCGGCGCGGTGCCGAACTATCAGGCCAGTGCTTGCAAACAGTATTGACGTAAAAAGGACTCGAGGCAAAATCAATCTGTGGATTGGGTTGCTCAAAATGCAGGCTCGGAAGCAGTGTCCGATGTTTCAATGAAAGTACTGTTTTGATCAGGCCGGCTACACCAGCCGCCGCATCAAGATGGCCTACATTGGTTTTGACTGAACCGATGCCACAAAAACCCCGCCGATCGGTACTCTCCCGAAAAGCTTGTGTCAAGGCTGCAACTTCAATCGGGTCTCCTAGTGTCGTACCCGTTCCATGCGCTTCGACATAACTGATCGTATCGGAGGAAACGCCCGCAATGGCCTGGGCAGCAAGTATCACCTCAGCCTGCCCTTCGATACTGGGTGCCGTATAGCCGGCCTTGGCCGACCCATCATTATTGATCGCCGAACCCTTGATCACAGCCTGAATGGTGTCGCCATCCGCCAGTGCATCTTTAAGACGCTTTAATACCACCACGCCCACTCCACTGCCGATTACCGTTCCTGCAGCCTTGGCGTCAAACGCACGGCAATGCCCGTCCGGCGAGAGAATGGCACCTGCTTGATAGTGATATCCTCCCTCGTGCAGCAAATTGACCCATGCCCCGCCGGCAATAGCCATGTCAGCTTCGTGATTGAGTAAGCCGCGGCAGGCTACATGCGTCGCAGCCAAGGAAGTAGAACAAGCTGTTTGCACGGTAATACCAGGACCGCGCAAGTTGAGCTTGTACGCGACGGTCGTGGTCATGGAATCCTTGTTATTACCATTCATCAATCCCTGTAGTGATGAAATATCCTGCATATCTGTCATGCGTCCAGTGGATAGCAGATTCAGCAATAAGTAAGTATTCACGCCACAACCCGCATAGACTCCGATCGGATCGGTGTAGTGTGAAGTATCGTAGCCAGCATCTTCCAGGGCCTCCCATGCCACTTCCAGAAAAAGCCGGTGCTGCGGATCGGTCTCCGCGGCTTCTCTCGGGGTATAGCCAAAGAAAGCCGCATCAAAACCAGCAATATTATCCAGCTGAGCGACTGCTTTTATGTAGCGAGGATCATGCAATATTTCAGCCGATGCACCACGCGCTAGCAGCGCTTCATCATCCAAGAAAGTGATGGATTCAATACCCTCACGCAGGTTGCGCCAGAAAGACTCGGTATCATTTGCGCCAGGAAAGCGACATGCCATCCCGATAACGGCGATGTCAATATCCGAACATCCCGGTGTTTCTTCCAAATAACCCATTAATTTATCCTCTCTTGTTTTCGTTGGATGAAAGCGCTGCGCTGACGCTGTGCACGTGCCCGGTGACGTGATAAGGAAGCAGGACCCGTCTCTCCCTCGCTTAAAAATTTCGCCAGACTTGCCACGGTGGTGTATTTAAAAAGATCAACCATGGCAATTTGTCTAGATAACCGTGCTTCCAGCTTCTGTTTAATCTTGATCAGCAGCAGCGAATGCCCGCCTAAATCAAAAAAGTTGTTATGCATGCCAACTTGCGGCATTTCCAGGGTTTCAGCCCAAATTTCCGCAATGGTTTTTTCCATCATATTGACAGGAGGATCATAATCAGATGTGTCGAACTGCTCAGGAATCGGCAACGCTTTCCGGTCTATTTTGCCGTTAGGATTAAGCGGCAATCTATCCAGGATAATGAACTGGCTGGGGATCATGTAATCAGGCAACGTAGCTGCCAGTGCGGTTTTCAACAGCGATGCGCTCAATTGCATGCCATCATGTGGCGCGATATAGGCAAGCAGACGAAGACCATGCCGTCCCTCTCGCGCGATCACTGCCGCTTCGCGCACCTCCGTTTGCGCAAGCAAACGTGCCTCGATTTCTCCCAATTCAACACGGAAGCCGCGCAATTTGATCTGATCATCGATACGGCCGAGATACTCGAGTTGGCCATCACCACGCCAGCGCACTAAATCTCCGGTTCGATAAAGGCGGCCGCCTGCTTGATCGAATGGATCGGCGACAAAACGCTCGCTGGTCTGAGCCGGGCGATCAAGATAACCACGCGCCAACCCTGCGCCTCCTATATAGAGCTCACCCACTGAGCCAGGCGGCACGAGATTGAGTTCGGCATCAAGTACATAGAGATTGCGAACACCAACCGAGCGCCCGATAGGTGCAAATTCACCCATTGATGACTTTAACGCGCTCTCACCGCTCTGATCGAACCATGCGGTCGGGGTGATCACCGTTTCAGTCGGCCCATACGCATTCACCAAACGCGCCTGCGGAAATAGCTTCCGGGCAGCGATCACATCTGCTGCATACCAGGCTTCCCCCCCTGCAATACAAGAACGCACCCATTGCCGGGTTTGTTCGATTTGCGGAAGCAACAGGCGCAGATAAGCAGGAGGAAGATGCAAAATCGTTATTTTGTGCCGTTCGATCAGATCAGTGAAACCCTCACCAGTCAGATGCTGGTTAGATGAAAGCACAAGGGTTGCACCTTCAGTCAATGGTCCCATCCATTGCTCAGCTGCGGCATCGAAATTCATCGAAAAAAACATTAATTCACGATCACCCTGCTGGACAGCATAGATTTTTTTAATGGCAGACAAATGCATGGCGAGCGGGCCATGCGCAACCGCCACGCCTTTAGGCCGGCCAGTGGAGCCAGAGGTATAAATCACATAAGCAAGACTGTCGCCATGCAGCGCAATTTCAGGATTGATTTCATTGCCAGCACTCAAGTCAAGTCTGTCGATTTCCAGGATAGTGACCTCTTGATGACAGGGCAACAACGCCCTGAGATGGGATTGCGTCAGCAACAGCTGCACGCCACTATCTTCAATCAGATAATTCAATCGATCACCCGGATATTCGGGATCAAGCGGAACATAGCCACCACCTGCTTTCAGAATGGCCAGCAATCCCACGATCAGATCCACAGAATTGCGTTCAATTGCTATACCGACGGGTGTTTCCGGCTTAACTCCCAGACCGATCAACCGGTGAGCCAACTTGTTTGCACGGTGATTGAGTTCCGCGTAACTTAATTCACTATGATCTGAAATCACTGCTGTCATCTGAGGACACCTTTCTGCCTGACGTTCTATCAGACGGTGCACCGCATGATCGAGCGAAGAGATTTCCACTGCCCCACCCCAGTTTGCAAGCTGCCGTTTATCATCCTTATCCAGCAAATCAATATCGCCGATTGCAGTCGAGGACTGTGTCGCCAGTACATGCAAAATTTGCTGATAATGTCGAGTCAGGCGCTCGATTGAGGCAGCATCGAATAGGTTGGACGCGTATACAAAACTGGCGGACACGCTCCCATCGGGCAATTCAACCGTTTCAAGCCTCAGCTCTAATTGGGCTGCCTGCTCAGGGAGAGCGTAATCGGCAACCGCCAGCCCAGAAAATTGCTGCAACAAACGGTAGTCTTTCTGTAGATAATTGAGTGTGATTTGAAAGAGGGGGTTCTGATGCAAATCCCGCTGGGGGTGCAGCGCTTCGACCAGTTGTTCGAACGGCAAGTCTTGGTGCGATTGAGCATTGATAGCATCATCCCGTACCCGAGCCAGAAGCTCAGCAAGCGGCATGCGCCCGTGCATTTGGCATTGCAAAACCTGTGTGTTAACGAAAAAGCCAATCAGATCTGTCGTTTCAATGCGATTACGATTAGCGATCGGTACCCCCACGCGTACCACCTGCTGCCCAGTATGGCGGAACAACAGCACCTGCAACGCGACCAACAATGTCATGAACAGTGTTGCACCGCATCCAAGTGCCAGTTGACGTAGCTGAGTCAATACAGCCTGCGGCACCTCAAAACGATATCGTGCTGCCGGATATTGGGTAACAGGTTGTCTGGGGCGGTCAGTCGGCAGCCTCAGAATCGGATGCACATCACCCAGATAGTTCCGCCAGTAAGCGAGTTGTCGCGCTTTTTCACCTGCTTCCAACCACTTTTGCTGCCAGACCGCATAATCCCCATATTGAACAGGAAGATTTGCGAGGCAAGCAGGCTTGGCGTACGCATGCGCCTGATAGCACGCGGCTAACTCATTCAATAGAATTTGTATGGAAACACCATCAGAGATGATATGGTGCATAACGATAAAGACGATGTGTTCCTGATCGGTCAACCTGATCAATGCCACCCGCAGCAAAGGATCCTGCGTCAAATCAAAAGGAAGTGAAACAATGCGCTGTGCTTCCTCGGCAGCCTGATCTTCTCGCCTGTCAACGTCCCATTCGTACAAATCAACTTCTGTTATCGCCAAACGCGATGCGGGCTGAATGACCTGCTCGACCGTGCCTGTTGCATGAATTTGAAAATTCGTACGTAATGATTCATGGCGTTCATGCAAATCCTGAAAGCTCGCGTAAAATGCCTGCCTATCCAGCAAACCTGATAATCGTATGGCATGCTGAACATGATAGGCGGTACTGGCTGGATCGAGTTGCCAAAGAAACCACAGGCGCTGTTGACCGTAAGACAAAGGCAACGTATGGACGGCATCCCTTATAGGCACGAGACGAGTTGTTTCCACTTTCGAAGAATCTGTCTTCGAGGAAACGAGGCGCTTGATTTCTGAAGCACACTCGTGTAATCGTGGGCACCGAAACAAGCTGCGCGGCAGAAACGGAATCTGCCAACGATCTGCAATTCGCGCCACGACTTGAACAGCAGAGAGTGAATTGCCGCCAATGGCAAAGAAATGATCTTCGGGTTGAAATCCAGTACGATGCAACACAGCTTCCCAGATAGTTGCCAGAGCAAGATCTGTTTCATCTTCCAACATGGAAGTGAGTGGTTTGCTGCCTCCAAGCACAAAACGCCCATATTCATAGATGGCATAAGCATCCAGTGTGCGTTCGCGCCAGCCTTGTCGGCAGGCCGTGCGTTGTAACTTGCCGCTCGATGTTTTGGGAAGTGCGCCAGGATTCAGCAGCACTACCACAGACAAGGATTCATGACAACTGGCACTCACAGACTCGCTGAGCACCGTCACCAGTGCTTCAGGAGGAACCAGTTTCTGCATCTTGCGCGACACCTCTACCGCAATACCAATTCCCTCGCCTGCTTGATGTTCAACCGAGAAGGCCGCCACTCGCCCTTTGCGTACAGCTTCCACTTCCTCCTCAATGACCAGCTCAATATCATGAGGATAAACATTCTGCCCTCGAATGATGATGAGATCCTTGAGCCGCCCCATAATATATAGCTGATGAGCGTAAATGAATCCCAGGTCACCCGTACGTAACCAGCGAGCACCTTGATATTGAATGAAGGCTTCTGCTGTTTCCCGTGGACGTTGCCAATATCCCCCCGCAAGACTCGGTCCTTCTGTCCAGATTTCACCGACCTGGCCATCGGCCAAAGGAATTTGTTTTTCTGGATCAATGATACGTATCGCATGATTGGAGGCAGGAAAACCACAGGCAACAATAGGAATACCTCGCGCCACTATTTCTGCTTGACCCTGCGCCAACCTTTCGGAGGAAAATTCATGAGCTATCATGCCTTCTCCACGTACGCCTCCGGTCACAAACAATGTCGCTTCAGCCAAGCCATAGCACGGGTAAATTGTGCCAGCAGAGAAACCCACCGCACTGAAGCGTTCGATGAAGGCACACATTGTATCTCTACGCACAGGCTCGGCACCCGAGAAGGCAACGCGCCAGGTCGATAAATCAAGTTCTTGCAATTGGGCATTCTTCACACGCTCAACGCAAAGCTGGAAAGCAAAATTGGGCGCACCACTCACTGTCGCGCGATAACGGGAGATGATTTCAAGCCATCGTACAGGCCTTTCGATAAAGTGTTGGGGCGCCATTAGTATTACCGGAACGCCCCGGTGCAACGGTTGGATCAGGCCGCCGATCAATCCCATGTCATGGTAGAGCGGCAACCAGCTGACAAAAATGTCATCTTCGCCAATAGACATACCTTCTTCGAATGCCCGAGCATTGATGATGAGGTTGTGATGGCTGACCATGACACCTTTGGGCGTGGAGGTCGACCCGGAGGTGTATTGCAAAAAAGCAATTTCATCTCCCTCCGGTATGCGCTCCTGCCAGCTATATTCATTAACTTGAAAAGTACTTTGCAGAATCGAATCGACTGTCAATATCTCGGCTTTGGCTAATTGTGTATTCGCTACGCCATCAAGCAGGGGTAGAACTTCACTGGTAGTCAGGATACTGCGCGCCTTGGCATCTGCCGCAATTGCGAGTAATCGTGCCAGATGACGCTCGCGAATTAACTCTGGTGGAAATACTGGTACAGCAATCATGCCTGCATAAAGGCATGCCAGAAAACCGATCGCATAGTGTTCGTCATTTTCCATCAGCAATAGCACTCTCTCGCCCTTCGTGTATCGCTTCTGCAGTACGGCAGCGACAGATCGCACGTGCAGGTCAAGCGTAAAATAGCCGAATCGTCTTTCAACTAATTTGTCACTTTGAGCATTTACAACAATGAGAGCAGTGTCGCTTGGACGCTCCAATGCCAGGTTCCGCAGGTGCGAGACAATGTTGTCGGGATAACTGCGAGATGGAATCAGTCTTGTATTCATTGATTTATACCTAAAAAATAAACCCGCGCTTTGCAAAAATTTTTCCCGATACAAGCGCTTATTGCATTTTCCAACCAAAAAGAGTAAGTGATCGGCTATGCATGCCATCCATCTGAATTGGCTAGTGCAAGCGCAGCGGTATAGCCAGGTACCACATCAATCGACCAAGCCCGGATTTTTGTCATGCTGGGTTGATCAAGAATGATGTGGTAACTGTCATCGTAATTTGGCAGGACGGTAACTGATTGCAGAAAATCGGTAATACCCAATCCCAATGCTTTCAATACTGATTCTTTCACTACCCAGAGTTCGATGAAATTACTGCTGGACCAATATCCCATTGCCCGCTCCATCGAGGTAAAAACAAGCTTTTCCAGGTTGGCAACGTCACGGTGCATGTACTCGATGTCAATCCCTATTGCGCCAATAGTCGATAATGCAATCAATGCGTAGTGGCCTGAATGAGAAACGTTGAACTCGATATTCGAGTAGGCTTGTAAGCGTGGTTTTCCAAGGTTGTCCGCTTGAATGTGCAATGTCTTGGGAGATGACATGAGGCGCATCGCAAGCAAACGACGTAATGACGCTCGTGTCTTGATAAAGCGGACCTGGTCTTGAAACTGGTGGTAACGGAGCGCATGAGCCTGCTCTTCGGCATTCAGCAATACCCAATCACTACCAGTGCAGGGTGTATCAAACTTAAACTCGATCATCCAGACTTCGATACCGACAGGTAAAACTTCAGGCAGTGCTATGCGCTTCATATGGTTTATCTAATACGTTTTCAGCCAGACGCTTAACCAAGGTTGTTAAAAATACTTCCTCACATTGGCGAAAATAGAAATGTCCGCCATCAAACCAATCCAGGGTAAAAATTCGAGTTGCTGTTAACCGCCAGTCACTTAGTTTCGGCTCATCAATCTCATCTGACCGTCCACCAAAAACATTGATAGAAAGCGGTAAGGCTGGTAGCTTCGTATATCGAAAGCTTCCGCACACGCTATAATCTATCGTCAATACATTCAGAACCATCGCCATCAGCTCGGGGTGATTGAATACTTCTTCAGGCGTTCCGGCTTGTTTCCTTAAATCCGCGATCAACGCTTGCTCACCCTGTATTTTGCTGTAGCGTTCGCTATCCTGGCGATTGGGTGCCGCACACCCTGATATGAGCAGCGCGACAGGAAGCGGTAAGTTACGGGCAAACAAGCCATGGGCAATACCGTATGCCAGCAATCCCCCCATGCTGTGGCCAAAGAAGGCATAGTTTTCAGGTAAATTTGAAATGACCTCATCACAAAGCGATGAGGTCAATGCTGCATAATTTTTCTTGGGCAATTCCATCGCTCGACTGCCTCGTCCTGGTAGCTCAAGGATTCTCAAGACTATCCAGGAAGGTAATAATCGTCGCCAGCGAAGGTACATGGTTGCGCTCGCCCCAGCGCATGGCAGGCAGAATAGCGTTAGTGATTTAGGCATGGTTATCCATAAAACGCCGCAAACTGAGCGGTCGCATATCAGTCCATGTTTTTTCGATATGATCCAGACAGGTTTTTTTGTCTCCCAATACGCCTATATCTCGCCATCCTCCTGGAATTGCTTTCCACTCTGGCCAAATCGAATATTGTTCTTCATGATTGACTAGCACACGAAACATGCCATCTTCACGATCAAAACAGCTGGTCATAACACCCCTCGTAACAATGAATAAACAGTATTTATTCATTCTTTATAATTAAGAATGGTTCCTATTTAAACTAGACGAATCGACTCGCCAGGAATACAAAAATTAGAAACCCTGGTGACAGCGTCCTGTAGCTGATTGTATGAGGTGTACGATACCTGCCGGATTTGGTTTCGCGGGCCTGGAATCAAAAATCCACATTTCATCGGTATCACAAATACCACCGATATTTGGTTTAGAACTAGGACTGGTTACCAATATTGACTTTTTCATAGAAATGAGAATAATTATCATTTTTCTTCTCATTAATAACAAAAAGGCAATAATGATGTCATCGATTGAGAAATGGACCCTGGAGCTGGATACCCTGTTTATTGCCAACCGCATGCAACTTCGACGAGCGGCTTACAAGATTCTAGGAGATTGGGAAAGGTCTGATGATATCGTACAGGATGCTTATATCAAGGTCGCTGAAATGACTGCCACACAAGACGTCAGGCAACCCTTGTCATACCTCTTTCGGATTGTGCGCAACTTGGCGATCGATCATTATCGTCGTGGAATATTCGAATCACAACTTTTCGGATTGGATGAGGAAGGAATAAATGCTGTCACTTCGATTGACTCGCCAGAGAACACTGCAATGAACCGCCAGCTCCTCGAACGGGTAACTGAAGTGCTGGCCAAGCTGCCATATCGTACGAAACAGGTTTTTGAGCTTTACCGAGTCAATGAATATACTCAAACAAAGATTGCAGAGGAGTTAGGTATATCCACTTCATTGACAAATACTCTGATTCGTGAAGTAACTGATGAATGCAGAAACGTTCTTTAAAGCTATGCGTTTTTTTCTTGCTTGCTACCTTCGCAAACAGGCTTTATCCGGACTCAATTTCCGTCAGCTTTATAGTACGGCAACGTGCTTGTGCTCAACGATTGTGCCACTGAAAATAAGGGTGCATTCCAAACGCCATACTGATAAATGCGTTCGGAAAAATACTGGCCAGTCACGCCCCCAGGAGGATGGAGTGAATTTCCACGCCATAGCGGCGCACCAGGTCCTGCTTGGCTTGTTTATAGGCTTCACTCTCACCCTTGTGGGTAGTGCGATCCACGTAGCGGCGGGCCAGTTCTTCGGTAATGACATCCAGAAACAACTCGGCCAGCAATAACCGCGCTCCATCCTTGAAATGCCCCTGCCCGTTCAGATACAGGCGGACTGTGGGTGCCTCGGTATTGATGAGTATCATGCGATCCTCGATACTATAAACAGCCCTGTCGACATCATTGTTCAGGTTCTTGAGCGCATAACCCCTGAACAAATCCGTAGTATTATCCATCGCCCAGGGGTTGCGGGGTTTCCCGGATGGATTGCCATGACCTTTACCGGCCGCATTCTCCGCGATGACGACTTCGCACGCAGCGGAATAGGGGCCACAGTTGACTTGTATTTTCCCGCTGGCACCGATTTCTGAGCCGGTCACCGTCCATTCCAGGCGGCCATCACCGGCCAGCTCTGCCACGCTCAGTGCTTCCATCGCAGGCCGGATCGAGACACTATCTGGCAACGCATAACTGAAAGACAGGATTTCCTGATCCATCAGCCGGCTGCGGTCTGCCCGCATGACCACATGAAAAGCATGCCCTACTTGCCGGTAATAAAACGGTGTGCCAAAACGCAGCACCGCTGGCTGCCCTGTTCCAAAAGATCGATACTGGGCTGAACCGGTGCCGGGGGGCAGGATGATTTTCAGCTCCTGGCTGGCGATCTGATTCACCCGTTGCAGCAAGTGCTCAATCAAGTTTTGGGTCCGTCTTGAAGTGGTGGCGTGATCAACATGACTCAGCCTGATCTGCTCTCTTTTGACAACATCGGCTATCCTGTGGCTGACGGCATCGGCAAAAGCGGCTACAAACGGCTCCTTCAGATTGAGCCCCTCACGTTCATCGCTGATCACGGAATGGCCGCTGGCGAGCATTTCGGCCAAAGCCGGACAGATTACGCTGCCAAACAGGTACTCGGTACCCAATTGATTTTCGAATTGAAAGAATTGGCAATCAAAAACCGCCGTGCCTGAAATCACCAGCAGCCCATTGGTGCGCTCATCGCCCTTGAGAACCAGGTCGGTATAGCTCGCCTTTTTCAGGGTTAATGAATACCAATAGCTCCGCGCCTTGTACATAAAGCTGCCCTGCTCTTCGGGGCCAATCAGCAACTCCGACTCTGGCTCTTCATATTTCAACTGGAGGCAGGTTCGATGCCTGCCTTTTTTGTTCAGGTTGATGATCTCGACTGTCCGGCGCTGCAGAATATCTCTCAACTAAACAACCACCAGCTAAAGCTGGTGGGTTAGTGACAATGACTAAAGTCAGGATACGGGTCTTAAGACCCGTTTAGCTTTCGGTTCTGAAATTATCATCACCTTTAGGTTCAAAATGATGCTCCAAATAGTTTTGAATCATTTCTTCTGTCAGTTCTCCTGATGTTACACAAAAGTATCCTCGCGCCCAAAAATGGCGCCCCCAGTAGCGTTTTTTTAAGTC
>NZ_FNOY01000058.1 GCF_900107165.1 Nitrosomonas halophila | reverse complement strand
GACTTAAAAAAACGCTACTGGGGGCGCCATTTTTGGGCGCGAGGATACTTTTGTGTAACATCAGGAGAACTGACAGAAGAAATGATTCAAAACTATTTGGAGCATCATTTTGAACCTAAAGGTGATGATAATTTCAGAACCGAAAGCTAAACGGGTCTTAAGACCCGTATCCTGACTTTAGTCATTGTCACTAACCCACCAGCTTTAGCTGGTGGTTGTTTAGTCAAGAATATGACATAACTTTATTTGTTATCAAGTTCCGGACAGCGGAAAGTTTGTTGGCGTGCCATCGATGTGCGCGAATTATTGAGTTGGACTTGATTGCAATCAAGAGCGGGAAGAGCGGGAAGGCATTGCTACGGATACTGACCTGTGGCAATATCGAACTGCTTGATTAGCGGACGTGCAAATGGTCAATTTGCACGTTGTTTACTTTGCTGCTTTGCTGGAAGGACGAAGATTTTGGAAAATATTATTGAGCAGGTAACACTTTATTTTCAGGAGGTGCCGGATTGGCCCCTGACATTACTCGGTTTTGTCATAGTGGTCGCTGTGGTGGTCGAAATCATTAATCGCAGACGCCGGGGGGATGCTGTTGAATACTATGATTCGGTTTTTCTGGAAGAATTGATAGGTTTGTATCCGATTGCTACACGCTGGCCAGATAATTTCGTCGCCTTTATGCAGCCTCGCTTGCCCATCATGCGCGATGCCTTTGATAACCTGCGCGGTTTCATCCCGCAAGATCAATTGCGTGACTACAATATCGTGTGGAATAAATTTTATGAGTTTTCCCGTACGGGTAGGCTCGAAGAAGCTGATATTCATCAGGAGTCTCCCGAGGGCACGATGACGGAGGAGGCGCAGCAACTGTTGCTGCAACAGCAACGGCAGCAACAGCAGTTGATATTTCAACAGCTGGTGTCTGATCTTTTATCGTATACCCAGCAATTCAAAAAATAAACCGTCTGTCTGCCAAACAGCAAGTGTGGATTGCCGGGCGGTTCTAGTTGAGGAAAGGATTGGGCTCTGAGATCATATCCTGCGCTATATTTTTGGACCTGCGCAGTCATAACTGCTTTCTCTAAGCATGAGATTTCGACCAATTCAGCAAACTGGGGATTCGATTTGCATTCGTCCGGTCTCGTCTTTCCGTGATATCGGTACCTTTATCGAGATACCTTGGCTCGTATATGCGGCAGATCCTCACTGGGTGCCCCCCCTGCGTTTAGAGAGGCGATTGCATTTTTCCAGGTTCAATCCCTATTTCAAGCATGCGCAATGGCAAGCCTGGGTTGCCTACCAGAACAACCGGCCTGTCGGCCGGATCAGTGCCCAAGTCGATAGCTTGCATCGCCAGTACCACGGTCCGGATACTGGACACTTTGGCTTGCTGGAATGTGTCGACGATGAACGGGTCTTTGTTGCGTTGATGCGGACCGCCGAGAACTGGTTATCCGTGCGAGGGACAAAACGTGTGAGTGGGCCTTTCAATTTTTCTATCAACCAGGAGTGTGGCATATTGGTGGAAGGCTTCGAGACGCCACCGGTTTTCATGATGCCTCATTCTCCCAGGTGGTATATGCGCTTGTTGGAACAATACGGTTATCGGCCAGGCAAAGATTTGTTGGCCTACTGGATTGAGGCTGATTTCGAAACACCTCGTCTCATGCGCATCATGGCACAAAAATACCACGACCGAATTCAGGTCAGAACCCTGCATCGGGATAGGTTTGGCGATGAGATCGAACTCTTGCGCGATATTTTTAATGATGCCTGGTCTGAGAACTGGGGATTCGTGCCATTTACCAGGGATGAATTTGCTGAACTGGGTGACGCGTTGCGCTGGCTGGTTCCAGATGAATTTGTCCAGATTGCAGAAGTGGACGGCGTACCCGCAGCATTCATGGCGGTATTACCCAATTTGAATGAAATACTGTCCGGTCTGAATGGCAAATTGTTTCCTTTTGGCTGGCTGCAACTTATCAAACAATTAAAATCCCATTCGATTTCGACCGCGCGTGTGCCATTGATGGGCGTGCGCAAGCGGTTTCATAATACCCCACTCGGCATGATGCTGGCTTTCTCGGTTATTGATGCTCCCAGACAGGTGGGTTTGGCACGCGGTATTCGGGGTGTCGAGCTGTCTTGGATACTCGAGGATAATCAACCTATGCGCGCTATCTTAGAAAAGATCGGCAGCAGGGAATACAAACGCTATCGTATTTATGAGAAAACATTAGCATAAACCGGGAGATTGGCAATCTTGATACAAAAAATCCAATGTTTGTGAACCGTGATGAGCAATAAGGAACAGTATGTCGCTGTCGTTCTGGCAGCAGACCGGGCTGGAGTCGATCCGGTAGCCCAGCATGCGGGCACGGCCTGCAAGGCTTTTGCTCCTATTGGCGGCAGACCGATGATCTTGCGTGTGCTCGATGCTCTGGCGGGAAGCGCGCACATACAATCCACTCTGTTATGCGGTCCACCCGCTGCATTATTGCCCGAATGCCGCGAACTGGCCGAGTGGATCACGCATGGGCGAGTGTGTTGGATCGAAAGCCAGAATTCACCCAGTCTCAGCGCCGCCCAGGGCATGGCGCAAATAAATCCGAATACACGCATTCTTTTGACGACGGCTGATCATGCGCTGCTCACACCTGAAATCGTCGAGCATTTCTTGCAGGCCTCCAGTGGATTGGCGTGTGATGCGACAGTCGGCGTGATACGGCACGAAACCATACAAAGCAAGTTTCCTGACAACAAGCGAACCGTGATCCGCCTGCGTGATGGAAATTTCTGCGGGTGCAATTTATTTACCTTCAATCCGCGTGGCCGCAACCTGGTCGCCTTTTGGCAACAGGCAGAAGCCTTTCGTAAACGCCCCTGGCGGCTGGTTGGGCAAATACTGGGCTGGCAAGCGGTGTGGGCCTATTTGATTGGGAATTTGACGCTCAGTCGGGCTCTGGAGAGTATTTCCAATAAAACAAATGTCCGGATACAGCCAGTCATTTTGCCTTTCCCCGAGGCAGGTATCGATGTGGATAAGGCAAATGACTTGGTCCTTGTGGAATCACTGCTAACCCAACCCGTTTCATCACCTCGCGCGCTGCCATAGAGAGCACTTTTCTGCTTATGGGGATCATTGAAAGATACATCACGCGCGAGTTATTGCTTCCGTTTCTGGTGGTAACCGTTATTCTTATCGGACTCTTTGTAAGCTTCAGCGTCGCACGCTTTTTAACCGGAGCAGTGAGTGAGACCCTGGGCACAGCAGCAATGTTCAAACTGGTGGGTCTCAAAACCATTATTGCGCTTGAGGTACTGGTTCCCATTGCTTTTTATGTGGCGGTGATTCATGGTCTGAGTAGAATGAATCGGGACCAGGAAATCAATGTGCTGCGATCAGTGGGGTATAGCGATAACCGGATTGCCTATACAGTATTCCTGATTGCGCTGCCCGTTGCCATATTGAGCGGCATGCTTTCGATATACGCCCGCCCGTGGGCCTATGCCGAGAGCTATGTCATGGATGCACAGGCCGAGGCAGAGCTAAATGTTAACCGCTTCCAGCCTGGACGTTTTTATGGGAGCGAGAAAAGCGGCCGAATCGTGTTGGTGCGTGATAAAGACGACGCAGAAAAACGCATGGAAGGCATCTTTCACTATATCAGGACCGCGGAGAGCAGAGAAATTATTGTTGCCAGAGAAGGTTATCAGCGTCCGCTGACCTTGGAGCAACGTCCCCGTATCGAATTACTTGAAGGGCAAATCTACCGTCTCGAGTATGCGGCTATCAAGGACAGCATGGTTCAGTTCGAAAAAATGACTTACTTCGATGAAAGTGACCAGGTCTTGAACTATCGGCGCAAAGCAGCTTCTACCCGGGCTCTCTGGGATTCCGAGCTGCCGCGCGAAATCGCTGAATTGCAGTGGCGGCTGTCGCGGCCGGTTGCGACCGTTTTGCTGGCGCTGATCGCTGTTTCCTTTACGCGCTCTGTGCCCCGCAAGGATAAGAGTGATCGGACCTTTATCGCCGCTGCGTTGTTGTTTGCTGTTTATTATAACCTGAGTGGACTGGCCAAGACTTGGCTGGAGCAAGGTGTTGTGGCTGCCATGCCAGGAGTCTGGTGGCTCTATGGGCTGCTTTTGGTAATCGTTATCGTGCGCCTTTCGAATTTTAAACTTCAGTTCTCAGTAAAACACCGGTGAAAGTTTGTCATCGCTATATTGCCTGGCAAGTTTTCATGGGCATGGTTGTTGCCAGCGCCATATTGTTGCCACTATTCAGTTTCTTTGATCTTTTGGATCAGCTCGACGATGTAGGCAAGGGGAGTTATGCGATCAGGGATGCCTTCCTGTATACGGTAATGCTGCTTCCTCGCAGATTCATACAGATTGCGCCATTTATTGCGTTGCTGGGAACAGTCGGCGCGCTGGGTGCTCTGGCGGTCAATCTCGAGTTGGTGGCAATGCGCGTCGCCGGCCTTTCACCATTTGCGATAAGCTTGCCGCCAGTAGGTGTTGGATTGTTGCTCATTATTCTGATAGCCGGCCTGGAGTATTTCGTGGCGCCGCAGTTTCAGCAAAAAGCGATAGCGTTGCGCGCAGCCGCCTTGGAGCAAAGTGCAGAGCTGGGAAGGGGGTTGGGTATCTGGACACGAGATGCGCAAAACATTTTGCGTATCGGGGAAATGCTCCACGAGAATCAAGCGGTAGATATTGAAATTATGCACTTTAATCAGCAAGGACTGCTGACTGCTCATGCTTATGCACAGTATGCAGATATTATGGAAGAGGGGGTATGGATATTGCGTGGTGTCATTGTCCGAACTTTTGCTCCGAGCAGTATCACCGCCAGACATGCCAGTCGCATGAGTTGGCAATCCTTCCTGGGCCCGGAGGATATTGCGACGCTGACCAAACCCCCGGAAAGCCTCACGCCTTCTGAATTGGTGCGCCATGCAGCATTCTTGGAAGAAACCGGCCAGCAAGCGGATGCCTATCGCATGGCCCTGTGGCGCAAGATCGGTGGCGCCATCATGACTGCAGCGATGATTCTGATTGCGGTTCCTTTCATATTTGGTTCCGTGCGCGAAGGACTCGGCAGCAAGTTGGTGGTAGCCGCCCTGATGGGAATCGGGATTTACCTGCTTGATCAGATTATCGCGAATGTTGGATTGCTACTACAATTGAACCCCATCATGGTTTCCATTACACCGGGATTGATTCTGGTTGTCATCGCAGCCTACTGGTTATTGCGTCGGGTTTCCTGATTCTTGACAGAAACATTATGCAAGAGAGTGGTATCTCTGCTTTTTGATCGAATATTTAAATAATTAATATGCAAACAGCGCTTTTTGCCGATATTGTCGGCGACAGTGAGGTCAGCCTTTGGGGTCTGAGTGGACGCATGCGTTTGCAGCGCATGCTGACAGCGTTCAAGACGGTCAGTTTGCTGGACTCTTTATCAGAGCGGCCTGATGACGCAAATGTGTTATTGCTGCGGGCCGATTACTTGTTCGATGCAAGAGTGATCGAAGCTTTGCTGGGATGGCATGAAAATATGGTTTTGCTGAGCCCGGCGCATACACCTGTTGCTATTATGACGACTGGCAAGCATGTGAAGGCGATGCGTGAGGCATTGGAAGATGACCTTCCCCTGCCTGGCCACCTTAAGCGCTACACGCTGGAAGGCCTGCAAATCGGCGTGCAACAGAACCTGAAAAAGAAAGATTCACCGTATATATTGCCGATTGACTGTTCCAATCGCAATGCGCTGGAATCCGAACTATTCGCGGCTTCCTATAAGGGCGTCACTGATTTAGTGACCAAATGGCTGTGGCCAACGCCAGCGTTCTGGGTGACACAGCTTTGCGTGCGCCTGGGCCTGAAGCCCAATCACGTGACATTACTGAGCCTGTTACTGGCATTGTGGGCCGGTGTGGCATTCTGGTATGGGCATTTTGCCATCGGTCTGATGATGGGTTGGGGCATGACCTTCCTGGATACTGTCGACGGCAAGCTTGCGCGCGTGACCTTAACTTCGAGTAAAATCGGCGATGTGCTTGATCATGGCTTGGATATCATTCACCCGCCGTTGTGGTATCTCGCATGGGGAATCGGGCTGGGCGCGACGGCCACCCCTCTGCCCAATCTTGAATTGCTGGTATGGCTGATGTTCATCGGCTATATTGGTGGGCGCTTGTGCGAGGGTGCCTTCCAATTGTGGCTGGCACCTTTTGATATTTTCATTTGGCGTAAATTAGATTCCTTTCACCGATTGATCACGGCCAGGCGCAATCCAAATTTGATATTGTTGACTGCCGGCTGGGCGATCGGCCAACCGGAAACCGGATTTGTGCTGGTAGTAGGCTGGCATCTTTTGTCTACCGCATTCCTCTTGTGCCGTTTGAGTGTTGCCTGGTATCAACGTTCTCAACATGGGATGCTGCACTCATGGATGGAGTCTATCGATCCTGTTCGAGACCGACAGCAATTGGCAGTCAAGGTTTTTACGCGTATCCCGCTTGCCCAGCAATATGACAAATCCACAATCAGTAACTAGCCATCAGCCAGGCAGCATGCGAGCAGGCTTAATTTATAATCCGCTGGGCGGCCAATTCCGTAAGCGCGACCCTGACATTCGGCGTGTGCTGGCAGAAATGACCGGAATCACGCAAATCGAAGCAAAAGATTTATCTGAGTTTGATCGCGCTGTCAGTCAGCTGCTGGCAGAGGATATCGAATGGTTGATCATTATTGGCGGGGATGGAACGCTGCAAGGCGTGATTAACTGCCTATTTGCCCAGCGGTCAGTTGAGAAGTGGCCACTGCTGACAATCGTGCCCGGTGGCACCACCAACATGATCGCACTCGATTTGGGCATGCATGGGAAACCTGAACAAGTGTTAACCCGGGTCAAACACAGCTTAGGCCAATCCGGCCAGCCGGCATTGGTCAGCCGGCCAGTGCTCCGGATCGAGCAGGCGGGTGTGAAAAACGTGTATGGCATGCTATTTGGCCTTGGCCTGATTGCGCGCGGTGTAAGATTCTCGCAAAGCCAGGTCAAGCAACTGGGGATGACTGGCAATATTTTTACCCTCATCATCGTGTTGCGCTCGGTGATTGGCACTTTTCTCGGGCGTCCGCAAGCCGAATGGGCACCGGTTCAAATTTCCAGGGCAGATGGGAAGGGTGCCATGCAGATGGAAACCTATACATTTGCACTGGTGAGTGCACTTGAGCGCTTGCTGCTAGGCATTCGCCCATACTGGGGCAGTGAACCCGCGCCGCTGCATACGACTTTCGTCAGGCAAAACAGCAAGAATTTCTGGACCCGTATCTGGCTGCTCGTGGCAGGACGTGGCCATGGTTTGAAAAAAGCAGACGGCTACGAAAGCTATAACACGCACAGTCTGGAAATATGGCTGGACGATGAATATATCGTCGATGGCGAATTATTCCATGCCTCAAGTGAGCATGGCCCCTTGCGGATTTCTGCCGACGGTCCGCTCCTGTTTCGCGTGTTGTAAGCGTTTGGAGACGGTCATGCCAGATACTCACAAATCCCAGGAAGTCCCAGCACAACTGACACGGGTGATCGCCACTCAGAGTGCGCTGTCGACGCCCCCAGAATTCACAATTCTGGTGGATGCACTCAGGCAGCATTTTGGCGAGGCGCTGGATGCGATTATCCTGTATGGATCCTGTCTGCATGCAACCTGCCCACCTGAAGGCATTGCCGATTTTTATGTGTTGGTGGATGATTACCGTCACGCCTATCCGGAAAATTACCTGCGTTACTTGAATCGGTGGTTGCCGCCCAACGTGTTTTATCTGGAAGCGCAGAATCAGGCCGCAACACTCCGCGCCAAATATGCTGTCATTTCAACGGCGGATTTTGAACGGGGTGCACAGTCTTGGTTTCATCCTTATATTTGGGCGCGGTTTGCCCAGCCGACAAGGTTACTCGATGTGCGCAACAAGCAGATACGCCAGCGTGTTCATATGGCCGAAGCCAGGGCTGTGCTTAAGTTTCTCGAATCGACAATAGCGGGGATTGAGCCAGGATATGCCGATGTCGAAAAAATCTGGGCTTCCGGATTGGTGCTGACTTATGCTGCAGAGTTGCGCGCAGAGAGCGGGGCGCGGGCACATCATCTGGTCACGCTCAACCTGCCAGTCTATCAACGCCTGACAACGGCTGCCTTGCCTGCCTTGGATCAGTCCTTAATCATGCAGCAGGCCGATGGGTGCTACCGGATCCAAACGACGACTTATCAGAGAAGGCGTGCTCGTATTCATTGGCGCCTCAGACGCTGGCAAGGAAGACTCCTGTCGATTCTGCGCTTGAGTAAGGCGACCCTCACATTCCGGGATTGCCTGGATTATGCTGCATGGAAAATAGAGCGCCATACGGGTGTTAGGGTGGAAATTACACCCATGTTGAGACGTCATCCAGTTCTGTGGGGATATAAAGTTTTATGGCAACTGCTGCGACGTGGGGTGGTGAGGTAAGTATGGCCAGCATCAAGCGGATTCTTCAATAGGGTATTAATCAAGTGATGACAACTATGAATAATTTAAAACACATTGGTATACTTTTTTTGGTGATTTTACTGGCGGCCTGTTCTAGCATGTATTACAGCGGGCTTGAGAAAATCGGCATACCCAAGCGCGATGTATTGGTTTATCGGGTAGAGAAAGCGCGCGATACGCAGGAAGCGACCAAGGAACAGTTTAAATCTGCTCTTGAGCAATTCACGGCGGTCACGAACTATCAAGGGGGCGATCTCGAAAGCCTTTACAAGAAACTGAATCGTGAATATGAAGCCAGTGCAAGCAAGGCCAGGGAGGTCGGAACCCGAATTGCGGACATAGAGGATGTCTCTGCAGCGTTGTTCAAGGAATGGGAACAGGAGATCAGTCAGTATTCAAGCTTGACACTCAAACAAAGCAGTCAGAGCAAGCTCGATGCGACCAGAGCGCATTACAAGCAACTCATTATCGCTATGAAAAACGCAGAAGCCAGGATACAGCCAGTTCTGACCGTTTTTAATGATCAAGTCATGTATCTCAAGCATAATCTCAATGCGCAGGCGATCACTTCCCTGAAAAATGAGTTGAGCGTGTTGCAGTCGGATGTTTCATCCTTGATCGCCTCGATGGAAAAATCCATCGAGGAGGCCAATATCTTTATCAGAAATATGGAAAAGAATTGAAACCGCAGCGCAGCCAATAGGGTAATAGGATGGGTTATGTAATTTTGCTACCCGGCGCCAGCAACAATTCCAGAGAAGATTTGAGAGGGGATTGGTGCGGTAAATTTGCTGTGAATTGATTGAGATGATCGGCCGCTGCTTGACTGAGGCGTGGCTTTCTTGATGGATTTCCTGTGCTCCTGGGATGAATGTTCGGCTGTAGGGAAATTTTGATATGATGAATCTCAAATCCATCTTTATTCAATTGTTGGTGAATAGATGGCAGGGCGTTTCGAAGTCTGGCTGCAACCGCGCCGCTATTCACATAAACCAGCAGCAATCCATCCGCGTATCGTCCCACGGCACAGTGCTCTTGTAACTGGGCGGGGATGGCCTTCAATAAGGCTTTTTGTATCTCAATTAGTTGCTTTGCCTTGATGAATATATGTTCATAATCAGGAGTCTTGCTGAGAAGAGCGAGATAATTGCTTAAGTTATGAGCAGACATGGCCTATTAATCCAAAGAGAGACAGATGAATATTATTCTTATTTCTGATCGGTTGGGGCAGGCAAAAACTTTGACCCTGACGCGCATACATTTTATATTGGGCGCTGTTTTAATCCTGATGATGGTAGTACTTTTGGCGATTGGGCTCAATCGTTTTGTCGGTAATTTGGCGGATAGAGTCGATCATCCTCTGCTTCGTACCGTTCTGCAGCATCCAGAGTTCGAGAAAAATCAGCGTGTACAAAGTTACGTAAATAAGAATCTGGATTATATGGCGACCAAGCTGGGGCACATGCAAGTGCAGCTGTTGCGTTTGAATGCTTTAGGTAAGCGGCTGGTGGATTTGTATGGCATCGATTCTCATGAGCTCTCCTTTGATCATGTACCAGGACAGGGCGGTCTGTCGCTGGAATCCGGGCAAGAGGATGTCTCATTTGAGGAACTCAGCCAGCAGTTTTTTGGGCTGGCCAAATTGCTGGATGATCATTCAGACAAGCTGACAATATTGGACAGCATGCTGCTCAATGAGCGAATCGAACAGGAAATGCTGCCAACCGCGATGCCACTGGATGCCCATTGGACGTCATCTGCATTTGGTACGCGTGTCGATCCTTTTAGTGGAAAAAAAACCTTCCATGAAGGGGTCGATTTTCCAGCCAAGCCTGGTACCCCGATCAAGGCTGCTGCCGGTGGCGTAGTCGTCTATTCTGATTATCATTCTGATTATGGTAACATGGTCGAGATTGATCATGGCAACGGCTTGGTGAGCCGCTATGCGCATGCTTCCAAGCGTGACGTGAGTGTCGGCCAGCTCGTGCTTAAGGGACAAAAAATTGCCGAAATTGGGAGTACAGGCCGATCCACGGGTCCTCATCTGCATTTCGAGATCAGACACAATGGTGTGCCGCTTAATCCTTCACGCTTCCTTCAAATGCCTGGTTAGCTTGCCATCTGTTGTCCGCCTCTTTAAAAATCGAGTGGCATTGTCGACTGTCAATAATCCCTTGACTTGATCATGAAACCCGATAGATTTGGCTGCCGGATCTACAGGCATCCCTGCTCTTTACCATTGAATGGAACCGAATTATTAATTTCCCATGTTGAATAACTTACTGAAAAAAATTTTTGGCAGCCGCAATGATCGGCTAATCAAACAATATTTCCAAACTGTTCGTACCATCAATGAATTGGAGTCTGTTATCGCTCCGTTAAGCGATGCGGAATTGAGCGGCAAGACCGGTGAATTCAAGCAGCGTGTTGCCAATGGAGAAGAGCTGGATCAGTTATTGCCCGAAGCATTTGCCGTGGTGCGTGAGGCCGGTAAGCGTGTATTGGGCATGCGTCACTTTGACGTCCAGCTGATAGGGGGGATGGTGCTGCATGAAGGAAAGATCGCCGAAATGCGCACCGGTGAGGGCAAAACACTGATGGCGACTCTGCCAACCTATTTGAATGCGCTGTCAGGCAAGGGTGTGCATATTGTAACGGTCAATGATTATCTGGCTAAACGTGACGCGGAATGGATGGGGCAGATCTACCGCTTTCTTGGCTTGACCGTCGGCGTGGTTGCCTCACAAATGCCGCATGATACCAAGCATGCGGCCTATGCAGCAGATATTACCTACGGTACAAATAACGAATACGGTTTCGATTATCTGCGCGACAATATGGTCGGGCATGCAGGCGAACGGGTGCAGCGCCCGCTGAATTTTGCGATTGTGGATGAGGTGGATTCGATTCTGATCGATGAGGCGCGGACACCGCTGATTATTTCCGGAATGGCCGAAGGCGATACCGAAATCTATGTGCAAGTCAACAAGTTGATCCCCAAGCTGGTGCGGCAGGAAGATGAGAAAAGTCCTGGGGACTTCAGTGTGGATGAAAAGTCACAACAAGTTCTGATAAGCGAATCGGGGTTCGAGCATGCTGAGAAATTGCTGGGTGAGGCGGGCCTGCTAGCGCCGGGAACCAGTTTGTACGATCCGGTCAATATCAATCTGATTCATCATCTCAATGCCGCATTGCGCGCAAACGCTTTGTACAACCGTGATCAGCACTATGTTGTGCAAAATGGCGAAGTGATCATCGTGGACGAGTTTACAGGACGGTTGATGCCGGGGCGGCGCTGGTCGGAGGGTTTGCATCAGGCAGTCGAGGCCAAGGAAAATGTCCCGATCCAGAAAGAAAATCAGACCCTGGCTTCGATTACTTTCCAGAATTATTTTCGCATGTACGAAAAACTCGGGGGCATGACCGGGACGGCCGACACGGAAGCCTTCGAGTTTCAGCAAATCTATGGTCTGGAAACCGTAGTGATCCCAACACACCGGCCAATGGTGCGTGAAGATCGTATGGACCAGGTTTTCCGGACAGCACCAGAAAAATATCAGGCGATATTGGCGGACATCAAAGACTGCTATGAACGCGGACAACCCGTTCTGGTTGGCACTACTTCCATCGAGAATAACGAATATCTTTCAGCACTATTAAAAAAAGAAAACCTGCCTCATCAAATACTCAATGCCAAGCAGCATGCGCGTGAGGCCGATATCATCGCCCAGGCCGGACAACCTAAGATGATTACCATTGCCACCAACATGGCAGGGCGGGGAACCGATATTGTGCTGGGCGGCAATCCTGAACCGGAAATCAATCGTATCCGCGCGGATGATTCGCTCGATGAAGCGACCAAGGCTAAAAGGATTGCAGACATCCAGAGTACTTGGCAGGTGCGGCATGATGAGGTAATCAAATTAGGGGGGCTGCACATTATCGGGACGGAACGGCACGAATCGCGCCGGATCGATAACCAATTGCGCGGACGTTCCGGACGGCAGGGGGATCCAGGATCCAGCCGGTTTTATCTGTCTCTGGAAGACTCGCTCTTGCGCATTTTTTCCTCGGATCGTGTGGCCAGTATCATGACGCGCTTGAATATGCCCGAGGGGGAAGCGATTGAGCATCCATGGGTGACGCGAGCCATAGAAAATGCGCAAAGAAAGGTCGAGGCCAGAAACTTCGATATTCGTAAGCAGTTGCTGGAGTTTGACGATGTGGCGAATGATCAGCGTAAAGTCATCTATCAACAGCGTAATGAGTTGTTGGAAGCCGAACATGACATTTCTGAAACCATTGGCGCCATCCGGGAAAGTGTCATCGATCAATTGATCAGTCTATATATGCCGCCGCAAAGCATAGAGGAGCAGTGGGATATTGACGGATTGGAAAAGGCGCTGGCCAGTGAATTTCATATGCAATTGCCCATTCATGAGTGGCTGGAGAAAGACCCCGAGCTGCATGAAGAAAACCTGCGTGAACGCATCATCACGGCAGTGAATACCTATTACCTGGATAAAGTCGAGCAGGTTGGCGCCCAGCTGATGCATCAATACGAGCGAATGGTCATGTTGCATAACCTCGATACCCATTGGCGCGAGCATCTGGCGGCACTGGATCATTTGAGGCAAGGCATTCACTTGCGGGGTTATGCGCATAAAAATCCAAAACAGGAGTACAAGCGCGAGGCCTTTGAGTTGTTTACCAGCATGCTGGAGGCAATCAAGGTTGAAGTGACCAGGATCCTGATGACAGTCCAGATCCGAAGCGAAGAACAAATCGAATCGGCGGCCGAAGCGCCATCTCCGCAGAATCTACAGTATGAGCATGCTGCTTATGCGGATGAAACGGTCAGTGAACAGCAGGCATCACAAGAGAAAGCCGAAAGCAAGCCCCAGCCGTTCGTGCGCAAGAGCGACAAGGTCGGCAGAAATGATCCTTGTCCATGCGGTTCGGGCAAGAAATACAAGCAATGCCATGGCCGGCTAAATTAAAGCCGAAGAGATGAGCAATGCTTTTGCGAGGGTTGCATGCAGATATTTGCATAATCGATGAATGATCAATGTTACCTCGTAACGTAGGCTTATGATAGAATAGCCCCTTTTTCAAGAAGGGCCATTTATAAGCTGGTGGCCTGTTTTTAGGTATTAAATTTTTGGCTTGCAAAATTTTGTTGCTGGTTGGTGGGATATTTAATGATATGGAATTGTTAGAAAATGACAGACAGCAGTGATAATAGAAAAATGAGCGGACGGCGTCGCTTTTTGCTGGTGACCACTTCGGTTGCCGGGGCAGTGGCTGGCGTGGGTATCGCAACTCCATTCGTACGCAGCATGATGCCGAGTGAGCGCGCGAAAGCTGCCGGAGCGCCAGTTGAAGTTGATATCGGCAAGCTGGAACCGGGCATGTTGTTAACCGTTGAATGGCGCGGCCGGGTGGTATGGGTGCTCAAGCGTACTCCTGAAATGCTGCAGAATCTGGAAAAATTGAACGCCCAGTTGGCTGATCCTGATTCCAAACGGGAACAACAGCCAGACTATGCACAAAATCCTGTACGCTCGATCAAGCCCGAAGTGCTGGTGGTCGAAGGGGTCTGTACACATCTTGGTTGTTCTCCAGTATACAGAAAAGATATAGCACCCGCTGATTTGGGCGCTGATTGGCTGGGCGGTTTCTTCTGTCCTTGTCATGGATCGAAATTCGATCTTGCCGGACGTGTCTACAAGGCCGTGCCAGCACCTACCAATCTGGTGGTGCCTCCTCATACTTATTTAAGTGATAGCCGGCTTTTGATCGGTTCTGAAAGCAAAGAGTCCGCATAAAATGAGCAAACAGAAAAAATCATTATTGGAATGGATCGATGAGCGTTTTCCCTTGACGGCGACTTGGAAAGCGCATTTATCGGAATATTACGCGCCTAAAAACTTCAACTTCTGGTACTACTTCGGATCATTGGCGTTGTTAGTGCTCGTCAACCAATTGTTGACGGGTATTTTCTTGACCATGAACTATAAGCCAGATGCGGGCATGGCTTTTGCGTCAGTTGAATACATCATGCGCGATGTGGATTTTGGATGGTTGATCAGATACATGCATTCAACCGGTGCCTCCATGTTCTTCGTGGTGGTTTATCTGCATATGTTCCGTGGCATGATGTATGGTTCCTATCGTAAACCACGCGAGCTGCTCTGGTTGATCGGTATGGCTATTTTCTTCGTGCTCATGAGCTTGGCCTTTACCGGTTATATCCTGCCTTGGGGCCAGATGTCCTATTGGGGCGCGCAGGTGATCGTGAGCATGTTCGGTGCGATTCCATTTATCGGTGATACGCTGTCGAACTGGATCCTGGGCGACTTTATGTTGTCGGATGCGGCGCTCAACCGATTCTTCGCATACCATGTGGTGACCCTGCCTGTATTGATCGTTGTGCTGGTTTTCGTGCATATCATTGCGCTGCACGAAGTGGGCTCCAACAATCCGGACGGTATAGAAATCAAGGCCAACAAAGATCCCAAAACCGGTATCCCTGTCGATGGTATTCCGTTTCACCCCTACTATACAGTCAAGGATATTTTTGGTGTGATCGGGTTTTTAATTGTCTTCTGTGGAATAATTTTCTTCGCTCCGGAAATGGGTGGCTATTTCCTGGAGGATAATAATTTTATTCCAGCCAATACGCTGCAAACGCCTGATCACATCGCGCCGGTCTGGTATTTCACGCCTTATTACTCCATGCTGCGCGCAGTCACCGTGAATTTCCTTTGGATTGACGCTAAATTGTGGGGTGTGATCTTGATGGCGGCTGCGGTTGTTATTTTCTGTTTCCTGCCATGGCTGGATCGAAGCCCCGTGAAATCAATCCGCTACAAAGGGCCTTATTTCAAAACGGCTTTGACACTGTTCGTGATCAGCTTTTTTGTTCTGGGGTGGCTGGGTACCCAAGCGCCGACTCCTTTGTATACATTGCTGGCACAAATTTTTACCGTCATTTATTTTGCATTTTTCCTCCTCATGCCGTGGTATAGCAAAATAGATAAAACTAAACCAGAACCAAAGAATGTGACGAAATGAGAACGATGAAAATTTTATTATTTATTGCACTGTTAGTCCCATTTGCCGCGCATTCCGGCGGCTCGGATCTGGTATTGGACAAGGCTCCCATTGATACCAGCGACCATGCTTCGTTGCAGCGTGGCGCCAAGAGTTTTGTCGAATATTGTCTCACCTGTCATGGCGCGAGTTTCATGCGCTACAATCGTCATCGCGATATTGGAATGAACGAGGATGATATTCGCAGTCAATTGATCCATACCGGACAAAAGACCGGCGGGCTGATGGAAAGCGCCATGAAGAAAAAAGAGGCAGAGGAGTGGTTCGGGG
This sequence comes from Nitrosomonas halophila, assembly GCF_900107165.1. Lineage (GTDB taxonomy): Bacteria > Pseudomonadota > Gammaproteobacteria > Burkholderiales > Nitrosomonadaceae > Nitrosomonas > Nitrosomonas halophila. The sequence continues at coordinate 3,242 of NZ_FNOY01000058.1, read as the reverse complement.
TCGTGCCGCCTGATTTATCCGTCATAGCTCGGGCCAGAGGGGCTGACTGGTTATACACCTATCTGAGAACTTTTTATCGGGATAGCACCACTTATAGTGGTTGGAATAATTTAACCTTTGATAAAGTGGCCATGCCACATGTTCTGCATCAGCTGCAAGGACAGCAAGTGCTGAAAGCCGAGCAGAAATCAGGAAGTACGGGTTCGGCAATGAGCAATCTGGAAATTGCTGTGCCAGGCCTGATGACAAAGGCGGAATATGACAGCTTCGTTGCCGATCTGGTTAATTATATGGTTTATCTCGGTGAGCCCCATGCAGCCCACCGCAAGGAACTTGGCACCATGGTGATCCTGTTTCTTATCGGCATGTTAGGCTTGACCTATTTGCTTTATAAAGAATACTGGAGGGATATCCACTGATTTCCACATGGGTTAATGTACTGAACGATTATTTAATCTCTATATTTACAAAGCTATGATGACGTTGTATTCAACAGCGACCTGTCCATTCAGTCATCGTTGTCGGATCGTATTACACGAAAAAGATATGGATTTTCAGGTAATAGATGTTGATCCTAACAATATTCCTGAAGATCTTGCCGTAATCAGCCCTTATGGAAAAGTCCCCATTCTGGTTGAACGGGATCTCGTGCTATACGAGGCAAACATAATCAATGAGTATATTGATGACCGTTTCCCACATCCGCAACTTATGCCAGCGGAGCCAGTCATGCGTGCCCGCGCCAGATTGCTGTTGCATCGCTTCGAGAAAGAGCTGTTTTGCCATATAGAGACGCTCGAACGGAATGATCAGAAAAGCGCTGATCGGGCTCGTGCGGACATTGCCACTGGATTGACGATGATTGCTTCGATTTTCGACAAGCAGCGATATATGTTGGGCGAGGAGTACTCCATGCTGGACGTGGCAATTGCTCCGCTGCTATGGAGACTGGATCATTATGGGGTTAAACTGCCTAAACAAGCCGCGACATTGCTTAAATATGCCGAGCGCTTGTTTAGCAGGCCCTTGTTTATCGATGCATTAACACCCTCTGAGAAATTGATGCGGAAATGAATGCGCCTGCCATCAAACCTTACTTAGTCAGGGCAGTTTATGCATGGTGTGTCGATAACGATCTGACGCCCTATGTATCTGCGGTCACTGATGGGTGTCTAAACATTCCCTTGGAATTAAGCAGAGACGGGGAGATCATACTCAATGTCAGCCCGGCGGCGGTGAGCGATTTATTGATAGACAACGAAATTATCAAATTTGCCACACGCTTCAATGGCGTACCCAGAAAGATTGAAATAGAAATCGGAGCAGTCAAGGCAATATTTGCCAAAGAACTTGGGCAGGGTCTGACGTTTACGCCGGAAATCCATTCGGAACAAAAACGTGACGTGACTCACGAAGATCAGGCAGTCACTGATCAGACGGCTTCCTCAGATGACCCTGCTGGTTCTGCTAAATCTGCTAATGAAAAACAAGATAAACCCTTCCTTAAAGTTATAAAATAGCGTTGTTTTCTGTATTTCTTGCAGCCAAAGTTGTTTAGAATAGCATTTTAGGATTTTCCATTTTATGCCGGCATAGCTCAGATGGTAGAGCAGCTGATTTGTAATCAGAAGGTCCCGAGTTCGATTCTTGGTGTCGGCACCATTAAATCAATAGGTTAAGTGAGTTTTCTAATCTACTGATTTTCCGATTGTGTCAAATTTGTGTCAGTACGCAGTAATCCATTTACTACTTCTGCGTGTTTCCTGAATTGCTCTGGAGCGAGATGTGCATAGCGCTTCACCATCTCTGTTGATTCCCAGGCTCCCATCTCCTGAATCACGTTTAAAGGCACGCCTCCTTGAGTTAACCAACTCGCCCAGGTATGTCGCAAATCATGCCAGCGGAAATCCTCAATACCTGCATGTGTCAACGCTTTTCGCCAGGCTCTCGTATTCGTTTGGATAATTGGCTTTCCTCGATAGGTGAAGACTCTTGTTGGATGTTTGCCAATCTGCTTCTTCAACGCCTCTATAGCAGTTGCATTTAATGAAACGTGAATACTTTTTCTTCCCTTGGTCTGCATGTATCCATGCAACATTTCTTAGTAAATCGACTTGTGACCATTCCAATTCAGTAACATTTCTTTTACGTAAGCCAGTTGACAGCGAGAATTTGACTAAATCTACCAGATGTTCCGGCAGTTCATTTAATAGAATTCCAGCTTGCTGTGGAGAGATCCAGCGAATCCTGCGTTTCGGCTCTTTATAAAGTCGTATATAAGGTGCTTTTTCTATCCACTCCCAATCCTGGGCCGCTTTGCGAAAAATAGCACGGATTGTTGCCAGATAACGATTCGCTGTAGAAGGTGATGTTTCTTTGCACTTTACCTCACCAACTTTTGCTATAACTTCTCGCGTTATCTCAGTAAGCAACCGTCCCCTGAAGAACTGTTGAATCCATGCTATTTGTTGCAAATTTTGCTTATGTGTGGCTTTGTATTGAGTTTCCATCAGCCATTTATAAGCAGCTTCGTCCCAAGTGTATGTAGGTTTTTTGCCAACCTTTGCAGTTTTCCACGCTTCAGCTTTCAGCTTGTCATGGAATTCCTGCGCCTGGGTTTTGTCTTCTGTTGCAGCAGAGCATCTAATGCGCTCACCGCCTGGTGTGGTGAATCGAATCCACCACGTTTTACCGCGTTTAAAGAGTGACATAAATTTATCTCCTTATGTCCCACTTGCAACGCTTGCCGGGTACAAGCATATAACGAGCGGATATGTTCAGCAAGGTCATCTTCAATGAATGCCCAACGTTTTCCTAATTTGGCACCTGGAATGATTCCTGATTTAGCGCGTCGTCGAACTTCTTCGGGATGCATTTTAAGAAACTGGGCTGCTTCGATAAGATTTAAGGTTTTCATGGGCATCCAACCTTTGATAAAAATTTCGGCTCCTCGGCAGAATTTGTGGGTAACCGAAAGCGCCTTTTGTAAGACCGTGGCCGGAGATAGTGGAGCACCCCGCCCAATCTCTGAGAAGCTGAAGTTGCGACACAAACAACTTCACAGGAGAGAGCGGGATGCAGATCCAGACTATCCTAAACCGTCTGCAGAAATTCAAGTCATTTGTCTATGCTGGCGTTCGCTGGGGCGGCAGCAAAGAAACTCCCCATCTGGAGATCGAGGTGGTGGAGAGGCGTAACAGCCGTGCGGTATGCTCGGTCTGTGGTATGCCAAGGGCTGGGTA
>NZ_FNOY01000055.1 GCF_900107165.1 Nitrosomonas halophila | reverse complement strand
CCCCTACTTTTAGCATCATGGTACGTCCAAAATTTTAAAAGATAAATCTTACCGCCTTAAAGGCGGTGGTTTTAACCTTACTTCGGACTAATAAAGAAGCAGGTTCTCGACGTGAAAAACAATACATGCGAAAACCTGTTCTTTCTAGCTTTTTCAAGTTTAATAATTTTTCTTGTCACCGCGCATTTTTCTTTTCTCTGCTTTCGATTTTTCTATCTCATCCTTGTCAATAACGCCGTCCTTATTGACGTCCATCTCCTCAAACATGGCATCGTGGTGCTTATCCCATTCTTCCCTGCTAACTTTTCCATCTTTATTGGTGTCTGCCATGGTAGCACCACACTTTTTTTCGCCGCACTTGCCTTCACCTGCTTTCTCATCGCCATAGGCAACCATAAAACCTTTTTCCATTGGCTGCAGGCTGAATGGGTTTTCGGCAGCAGAAGCCAAGGGTGCAATACCGAGGGTTACCGCAAAAGTAGAACTTACTGCGGTATAAATGATTGATTTTCTTTTATACATGATGTTTCTCCTGAATATTTAATGGAAGTACTACGCTAGAGTCAACCCGGAAATCCGGTATTCTTATTGCAGGCGTAATGCTTGGCTGCCATCACGATACAAAATGGAATAATTCATGACTTGCTTTGCTTTAACTTTGCTTGGATAGCAATAAAGATCTGGTTGCACAGCATGCTGCTTTCGCAACATGCTGCTCTGCTTTACGCAGGAGGAAAACACTTAATCGTTATGTTTCTTTTCCCATTCGGTAATTTGCTTTTCCGCTTCTTCCTTGCTGATTCCATAGGATTCCTGGATCCTGCCAGCTAACTGATCGCGTTTCCCGGCAACCGTGTCGAGATGATCGTCGGTGAGCTTACCCCATTGTTCCTTGATTTTGCCTTTGAATTGTTTCCAGTTGCCTTCTACTTGGTCCCAGTTCATTTTGTAGCTCCTTTCTTACGTTGCATTACGATTGTTATTGCTTGATACTCATTTCATCGAGGACGTTTTTTACACCTTCGACTTCCTGTGCGATCTCAATGGCCCTGTCAACCTGGGTTTGGCTTTCCACAAAGCCGCTGAGTTGTACTTCTCCGTTACGTGTCACTACGTTGATATCAGTACTCTTGATTATGGAGTCTTTGATGAGTGCAGCTTTAACCTTGGCGGTAATAACGCTGTCATCGATTTTGACACCCACTTTTGTGTCGCTCGATTTGAGATTTATTTTATTGACTACGTTTTTGACGTCTTTAACTTCCTGAGCAACGACTATGGCACGATCAATCTGATCTTGGCTTTCCACAAATCCGCTGAGTTGAACTTCGCCCTTATGTGTTTCAACTTTGATATCGAAGCTTTCCAGTCCCGCATCACTCAGCAGGGCGGCTTTTACTTTCGTGGTGATAACACTATCGTCGATTTCTGTTCCCACGGAAGCTTCAGCTTTGGTCTGCGAACCTTTGTCTGCAGTTTCTCCACATCCCGCCACAGATAAACCCGAAACCAGTAAGATCGTGAGAATGGTTGACCTATTTTTAATATCCATGCATTTTTCTCCTTAGTTAAATCAATTGAAACTGCAGATGACTTGAACCTAAAGATTGCCTCTGCTTTCCGCCAACTTCCATGCTTTTGATTGTCCTTGTTATATGTCAGTTGATCTGTACGCTGGCACACATAGATAACCAAATAGTTCAGAAATCAGTGAAAGGGATTTTGGCCTGATTTTTGGGCACCTTATCGAAAGCTGATGCTTTTGATACTTTATGGCCGTCAGGGTGAGAAAATCACCATTTGGCTGCGCCACGGGGCTGGCGCAGGGGATGGCTTGAAGCCAGCAATGCTTTGACTTGGCGGGTGTTGCTTGCAATAGCCGCGCGAATTTTCAACAGACGTATCCGGATCGTGGTATCGCGGGCGCGAGCAAGCTCTGGGTGACGTTCTGCGTCAGCCCGGCGTATCGGATACTACCAAAGTTACCCGTCGGTCCGTATCGATAATGTCTTGATAGCCCTGACGATGAACCGCTTGTACCGCGTCATGCTCGCTGCGCGAGCAATTGCTATCGCTTTTTCAGAAAAAATAGAAATTCACCAGTCATTTCCGATGCAGACAACAATTCATGCCCAGTCTGCTCGGCAAAAACCTGAAAATCAATCACTGCACCCGGATCGGTGGCCATGACTTTCAGGACCTGGCCATGCATCATGTCTGCCAGGGATTTTTTGGTTCTGAGAATCGGTAAAGGACAAACCAGTCCTCGCACATCCAGTTCTTTGTCGAAATTCATATCCTTTCTGCGCTGATGCAATCAGCGCAATTTTACTTGTTTGTCGTAACAGACTGCAAAAACATATGGCAGGGTCTCAGCGGGAGATCGGCTGCAGATAGCCCGTCATCTCCAAATAACCACGTCCAACAGGTTTGCCTTCTCGAACAATGGTTACTGCGCCTTCCCAGTAAACCTCGCCAATCGATGCACGGGCATCAAGCTCCTGGTCGTCCATCAGTGGCACTAGCTGCCATTCGATTTCTCCGGTACGAATACGGGTTGCCACAGGATAGGTCGCCTGGGTGCGCGCGGAGCGCCAAAAACGCTCCGGATAGAAATGAACCTCTTCAGGGGCATAGATTGTCATCTGCCCGGAAGCATCGCGCAAGGCGGCATAGGCCCAGAAAACACCCCCCGTGCGGTCTCTTATCTGGAACACTACCCACGCAGAGCCATCATCCAGATTGGCCCCCACCCAGTCCCAGCCAACCGCGCCAGGCCCAATCAGTTCATGCGACCATTCATGATCGAGCCAGGCAGTGCCGGTAACGTTTGCAGTCTTTCCATTACGATGAATTGTACCGATAACCGACAAATGTGGCGCGCTATAGTAATAACTGGCCTGTCCGGTCTCCGGTCCTCGCCGCGAATAGCCTTGATCACCTTGCAGCATCAGCGGTTGGGTAGGCGCCAGGGTCAGCTGCAAGCGCAAGTTGTGTGCATCAATCTGCGCCCGGTAACTTCCTCCGGCTTCACGCACAAAAACCCAATCATCCAGCCTGATGTCGGTATCGCCAGTCCGGGCGTAAACCAGATCAAATCCCTCACGCCTGATTTTCTGATCATGCACCAGCTGACCAGTTGCCGGGTCGGACAGTGCGACATGCGCGACGATCAACTGCCTGGGTGAGAAACGACTGGGATTATCGGTATCCGCATAGGTCGCTGTGCGAAAAAAAGTGACCTGGAATCCCAACGGATGGCCTTCTTCTGTTTCCAGCCAGCCGGTGACATACCACCACTCGATCCGGAATTCCGGGTGCGCGCCAAAATCCTGTGGAAACTGGAGCACCCTGCCCGGCGCCACTGGCGAGAATTCCGGTGGCGCGGCCACCATGCCTCCCTGAAAAAACAGCCATAAGAGCAAGATCCAAAAACAGCGCATTACCAGTCCTCCTTGACTGCCTGGGTCACATTCCCGGCAACCGCCCGCCGGCCAGCTGCAAACGCGGTCATCGCAGCAGCCCCCAACATAGCCAGTGCCATCAACGATAGCCATGTCCAGGGCATGTACAGTTGCATCGTCCAATGAAATGATTGTGGATTAACGATAAAAATAAGGATCAGGCTGATGGCCACGCCCAGCACAAAACCAAGCGTAATGCCGAATCCCGCCAACAGTCCGCCCTCCCATCCGAGCATGCGCCGGATTTGCCGCCTGCTGAGTCCGATATGCCGCAGCATACCGAATTCCTTGATTCGGGTCAGTGTTTGTGCGGAAAAGCTGGCGGCCACACCGAGCAGACCCACACCGATTGCGATCAGTTCCAGTAAATAGGTGATGGCGAAGCTTCGGTCGAACAATTCCAGACTGCGCTGGCGAATCTGATTCGACTGCGAAAGCGCCAGGCTCGTGCCAAAAGGCAAATCATCCAGCGCTGTGATCAGCTGTTCGGCTGTCATCCCGCTAGCCAACCACAGGGCGGCATCACTGACATGTTGATCTCCGGTCAATGCCCGGTAATCAGATAATTGCATCTGGATCGCGCCAAACTGACGCCCATAATCCCGCCAGATTCCCGCCACGAGAAAAGTCTGGGGTGGGTCTGTCAAGGGTAGCGTCACCTTCTTGCCGGTCTCAAAGGCGTAGAGATCGACCATGGCTTCCGACACCCAAATGGGAATCGCCGTTGCGGCCATCTGCGCAGGCGGCAGCGCATCCGATGTCATCGGCAACGTATTGGCTGGATCACGCGTATCGATTGGCCGAGCGATCAGCGTCACAGCTGGACGGGCCGAATCAAGTAAAAGAGACTTGGAGCGCATGAAATCGATTCGCTCGATACCGCCAAGAGCGGCGATCATTTGCTGTTCCGCTGGTGTCAAACCGCGCAAATCCTGGTGTATCATGGTCCGTACATAAATATCCGCCGGCAGAACATGCGCCAACCAGTTATCCACTGACACGCGAAAGCTGGCCACCATGATCGCCATCGCCACCATCAGGCTGAAACTGGCCAGCACGCCGCCGAGTGCAATTGCGGCCAGACTGGACGCGTTCGACAAGCGGGCCAGGATCAATGTCCGTAACACCCCTCGCCCCTGTGCATCCACCCCGCGCAGCAGTGTGGAGAAACTCAGGCTTGCCAGATACGGCAGCGCGGCAATTCCGCCTACCAACAACAGCACGACTGCAAGATAGCCAAACACCGGCAATTCAAATACCGGCGGCAATTGCGTCAGCACTCCCGCCAGCAGCAAACACAAACCGGCCAGCCAAGGCATGCGCAAAGCCCGCAAGGCAACAAATTCACTGCCCGATTTGAGCGCCGGTCCAGGATGCGTATGTGCCGCCTCCCAGGCAGGCGCCAGGCTCCCCAGTATGGTCACGCCCACTCCCATGGCAAAAAACAGCAGCGCGGCCAATGGATTGAGAGGGAGGCTGGGTGCCAGGCTAGTAAAAAAACCGGCACCGAGGTCGGCACCATAAAAGCGCAATGCGCCGGCAGCCATCGCATACCCCAGCAACAAACCCAACAGCGATCCCAATACCCCAAGCAAACCGCCCTCCAGCAGAATCTGCTGCAAAATTTGCCGGCGCGTCATTCCCAGCACGCGCAACAATGCAAATTGCGCACGCCGCCGAATGATAGAGAGCACCTGACCGGAAAATATCAGAAACGCGCCAGTCAACAATGCCACCATAGCCAGAATATTGAGATTGACACGATAGGCGCGCGACATATTGCGGATGCGTGCATCCTGGTCCCGGCCTTCCATCAGCAGATAAGCCGCACCCAGTTCCCTGGCCAAGGCCTCCTTGAAGGCCGCATGCTGCACACCTGGACGTAATTTCAACTCGATGCGGGACAGTAAACCGACATGATCGAAGTGCCACTGTGCTGCGCCGACATCCATCACCGCAAGCCGCTGCCCGGCATGCGCCCGGGCCAATCCACCCGCCACCCGCAGGGAAACGGTTTTCGTGCCCAGACTCAGTTGCAATGCGTCTCCCGGCCGCACTGCCAGCCACTCCATGGCGGCAGGTGATAAAAAGATGGCATCCTCTGACAAGGTATCAAATGGCTGATCCTCAGCAGGGATACCCAGCAGATCGGGTGTGATGGTTGCCGCCCGGAAGACGTCCAATCCCAGGATCTTCAGCGCAGGATCGTCTCTGCCGTCCGCTTTGGCCGGCACCCCGGCCATGATTTCCAGCACTGGACTGGCAGCCGCCACGCCATCGGTTTGCATCAGCTGCGGATAAAGGGACTCATCAAACGTAGCTTGCGTCGCCTGCACGGTCAAATCGGACACGCCAGACAAGCTTTTGGTTGCAGCGGAAAATTCACTGACCGCAGCGGTATTGATCAAATGCACTGAAAACCCCAGCGCTACGCCCAGCATGATTGCCAGAATCGCCACCAGACATTGCCAGCGATGGGCGCGCCATTCTCCCAGCAGCAACCAGCGCGACAACAGCGCGGCACTCACGGCGTCCTTTCCATCGTGAGCGGTGCCAGCCCATACCGATCCAACAACAGGATCTTGTCTGCCGTGGCTGCTGCCGCTTGCGAATGGGTGACAAGAATAGCCGAAGCGGCATTGGCCTTGATCTCGGCACGGATCAGCTGCAAAATTTCCTCGGCGGTATCAGGGTCGAGATTGCCAGTCGGCTCATCCGCCAGGATCAGGCGCGGACGGTGCACCAATGCGCGCGCAATCGCTACCCGCTGCAATTCTCCACCGGACAACTGAAAGGGAAAATCCTGTTCGCGTCCCTGCAAGCCAACCGAAGCCAGCATGACTGCAGCACGCTCGAGCGGCAAACCGTTGAGCAACAGCGGTAGCGACACATTCTGCAGCAGGGTCAAATGCGGCAGCACGTGAAATGCCTGGAAAATGAAGCCCAGGAACCGGCGCCGCAGGGCAGTTGCCGCCTCATCGTCATCCCCCGTCAGCGCCAGACCATTGAGCCGGATATCGCCACTATCGGGCGCATCCAGTCCCGCAATCAAATTCAGCAGAGTGGATTTGCCAACCCCGGAATCTCCCATGATCGCGACATACTCACCTGCCGCCAGGGTATAGGATAGATTTGAAAGCACATGCCGATTCGCATAGGCTTTGCTGACCGCGCATAATTCCAGTACCGGCTTATTTTTGTCGTCATGCATATTATTAGTAATGAAGATACCCCAAACATCAGTGAGTTCCGCCGACATGGATATTCAAATCAAGCGAGTCTATGCGTCAGCTGCGCCCGAGGACGGCATACGTATATTGGTAGACCGGTTATGGCCACGCGGCCTGACCAGACAACAGCTACCCCACGCACGCTGGCTCAAGGAAATTGCCCCTTCACCCGCACTGCGCAAATGGTTTGGCCATGATCCAGCCAACTGGATAGTTTTCCAGCAACGCTACCGGCAGGAACTGGCCACCAATCCCAACGTTGCAATCCTGCTGGATTACGCCCGGGCAGGCCGGTTGACATTGTTATACGCCGCCCGTGATCCTGACTGCAACCACGCACGGGTATTGCAGAATTATTTGCTCGCTCAACAATAAGCGAACGATTCATGATCTGGCGCGATGCATAAGCAATTATCCCCTAATCCATGGCCTCATGTCTTCCATTGATGGCAGGACGCAGCCACTCTCATTCGAGCTCGGATCGATACAAATTTCCTGCGTGATTTCCAAAATGAGCATCGCTACGGCAGCAATTCTCATGCATGACAGCCAATAAATACGAGACCTAGATAACATGACACCCAATCCTCCTCAGGCGGATTCGAAAAGCACTCACCGATCATCAGATACGCGCACGAAATCAGCAAACAATGCGGCAGCCGGCACACTCGTCTATACTTTATTGGCGCCATTGTGGGGGCTGGGAATATATTCTCTGGCACAGGCATTTGTAGTCGGTAATTTATGGTTGACTGCCATCGGCATCTTCATGTGCAGTGTGCCGATTGCGCTCAGCGGACTCTATCTCGTCAGCATAGCCAAAATCCAGCGGCTCACTTACTACGCCAGTAAGGGATGGCTCTATGGCCTTGCCAAACGGCGTATCTTTGCAACCCTCTTCTGGAGCAGTTGGGCGCTCATAACATCGTTTCTGATGTTGCTGGTGTGCCAGAGTTATACCGATCTTGAATGGATCGTCTTTTTGCTGGTGATTCCATTGTTCTGGGGCGTATTCCAGATCATGCAGCGCCTCATTGCCAAAGAATTCAAATCCTATCTGGTCACTGCCCAAGCCCTCAGAATCGCTCGTTGCACCACGCCGCTATTGATGCTGCTGCTCCATGCGACTTTTGTCATACTTTTCGCAGAATTGCCGCATTATGACTCATTGCAAGCGGCGATCCGCGCCCAACAGACAGATGCCGCCATCCCGGCGGGCAGCGCCATTGTTCACGAACTCTCGCAGCTGCTTGCCTATTACAATGGCGCCAAACACTATGCAATCGGGCACCTGGAAAAAGCGGATGCCATGCTGGCCGGAATCCTGGTTGCGGCCGGTGGATTTGCGATCTTTTTCAATGCCTGCGCCATGCTGTCTTGCTTGCTGATCCCCCGTGCAGAGTACCGGCGTCTGTTTGCACCGCTGTCAGATGCTGTAACACCGCCACCTGCCATGCCGGGACGCATCGCAATCACGCTGGGCATACTGACATTCGTCACCTTTTTCGTCTATCTCCCTGGATTGGCATCGCTTGAAAATGTGGTCCAGCAACGCAGTCCCAGATTCACCGAGACCCGGCTAGCCCTGGATTTCATGGTCGAACGCATCGATGGCAGTTACTACTTACCCGGCACCGTCGCGCAGATCCAGGCAGCGCAGCTAAAGACCATGGCTGCCATGACGGACATCACCTCAGCACAGCTACTCGCCGAAGCCGATATGGCCTTCGCCAGGATGGAATCGAACGTGGACGCTTTTCTAGACTGGTATTATCAGCTCTCGACAGAATATCTGCGAGTCGCCAAGCTGCTGACGGGGGATGTCGAGGACTTACTGGCCAAACAGCTGGCCGATAGCCTGGCACATGGCATGCCTTTTCAGCGTTTCGATGCGATGGTCACACAGGCGCTTGCACAGCGCGATGCGGCGTTACTGGCATACCAGGAAACGATGGCCGGGATTCTCGAATGCAATCGAGTGGAAGTGCCGGATAATGCCGCTATCAGGATTGCCCAGACGCTTGCATTGGCCGATATCGGCAGGCTGCCTGCAGCCCCTGAATGGATGGGAATCGAAACCCGGCTCGGTGCCGGGGGCGTTGCCGGAGTCGTGACAACCATCATGGTCAAGAAAATGGTCGGTAAAGGCATGTTCAAACTCGCGGCCACTTCTGCAGGAAAACTGCTGGCCGGGAAAGTTGCCGGTGCAGCCGGCGGCATTGCAAGCGGGGCAGCCACCGGGGCGGCAATTGGTTCTCTCGTTCCCGGCGCTGGCACAGCCGCCGGTGCGGCAATCGGCGGCGTTGTCGGGGGTGTGCTGACTGGCCTGGCAGTCGACAAAGGCTTGCTGGTGCTGGAGGAAGCGGTTAACCGCGATGCCTTCAGGCAGGAAATCATCACCGTCATTCAGGAAACCCGGGAAGCGTTCAAAGCATCCATCACTTCCGGAGCCGGGCAGACAGACCCAGACGCTGCACCGAATGCACAGACAGTGTGATGCGAGGACACACTTCGGTGGAACAGACATTCCCACCGAGCCCGCATCTTCCCGAATGTTACAATTGCCTCGTTTTCAGCCTGTCCAAGAATTTTACGATGCGCCCTATCCTGGATATTGCCGCAGACCTGGGTCTGCCACCTCATGTGCTGATGTGCTACGGCGAGCATATGGCAAAGCTCCGGCTCAACGCCTTGCCGAGGTCAGTGGACAACTCAAAAGGCAAAATTGTCCTGGTTTCGGCGATCAATCCCACCCGCAGCGGAGAAGGAAAAACCACCGTTGCTATCGGGTTGGCACAGGGCTTGGCTCGCATCGGCCAGCGCACCGCGCTTGCCCTGCGCGAGCCCTCGCTCGGTCCCATCTTTGGCGTCAAAGGGGGTGGCACCGGCGGTGGCCGTTGCCAGCTCGAACCCTCGACACGGATCAATCTACATTTCACGGGCGATATGCATGCTGTCGGCGCGGCACACAATCTGCTGGCCGCCCTGCTGGACAATGCAGTGCATTTTCGTAGTGAACTGGATCTGGAGCACCGCCAGGTATTTTGGCGCCGGGTGCTGGACGTGAATGACCGCGCACTGCGCGCAACCGTCATCGGGCTTGGCGGCCGCCTGAATGGCGTGCCGCGAGAATCGGGCTTTGATATCACCGCAGCGTCGGAAGTCATGGCGATACTCTGCCTGGCTGAGGATCTGGCTGATTTGAAGGCACGATTGGGGCGCATCCTGGTCGGATTTGACCGTTCGGGCAATCCGGTCACGGCACAGCGGCTTCAAGCGACAGGTGCAATGGCCGCGCTGCTGCAGGATGCAATCCTGCCGAATCTGGTGCAATCCACCGAAGGTGTACCGGCCTTGGTCCATGGCGGCCCATTTGGCAATATCGCCCATGGCTGCAATAGCGTGCTCGCCACCAAGACTGCTGCCGCCTACGCAGATTTTGCCGTCACTGAAGCCGGTTTCGGTTTTGACCTGGGTGCCGAGAAATTTTTTGACTTGAAATGCCGCAGTGCTGGTCTGTGGCCGAGTGTGGTAGTACTGGTGGTAACCGTCCGCGCTTTACGCATTCACGGTGGCGGCAATTCCGCTCAGGTTGGATCCATCGAGGCACTTGAACGCGGCCTGGCACACCTGGCACACCATGTCCGCAGTGTGCGTGCCTTCGGTTTTGAGCCAGTCATCGCCATCAATTGCTTTACCGATGACAGTCGGCAGGAATGGGCCTTTATCGAGAAAAAATGTGCCCAGTTGAGACTGCATGCCGCGCGCTTCACCGGTTTCAGAGACGGCGGCTCAGGCGCGGAAGCACTCGCACAAGCGGTCGTTGCGGCTACCGCCCAGCCAGCGCCGCCTGCACGTTTCCTGTATGCCCTGGAATCTCCCCCAGAAGAGAAAATCAGCGCCGTTGCCCGCACCATTTATGGCGCCAACGATCTGGAAATCAGCCGTGCCGCCAGAAAGGATCTTGAGCGGGTGCGCTCACTGGGTTACGATCAGCTTCCCGTTTGTATTGCCAAGACCCATTTGTCACTCAGCAGCGACCCAACTCGGACGGGTTCCGCCGACAATTTTTCGCTCCCTGTCGAATCGGTACGCATTGCTGCCGGTGCAGGTTATCTGTTGGTGTTGACTGGCGATATCGTCACCATGCCCGGCTTACCGCATGATCCCGCAGCCACCCGCATCGATTTATCCGATGACGGCGACATTATAGGGATTTGACTGCCCAGTTTCCCAGCCAGCAATTTTTCTTGTGGCGCGTTATGCGGTTGTTAGAACACGGGCCTCTCGCGTACAATCCCGTCAGCAAATATATCGATGAGCGGTTTTCAGTTTTTGTAGGTCAACGCAGCCTTTGCCTGGCGGCTATCGCCAATCGATGCAGGCAGGATGCATGCCATTTACGCCACGCAGCAGTGAACAATTAACCAATATTCGATTTAACCCGTGAGGTGTTTCAGGAGCCATGACATTTCACCCCGTTACCGCATCAACCTGACTGAAGAGGATACGCTGGCGCCACGTCCAGACACCGAGTCAGATCGACCCACAAAACCCTAATTCCCTACAGTATCAATACTGTTATAGTTAATATGGATGAAAATGGCAGTTTAATAGCACTTTTTACCAGCAGTTTTCTTGCGGCCACTTTATTACCCGGTGGATCCGAAGCGGTACTGGTCGGGGTGTTGCTCGCTTACCCGGAGCTGTACTGGCCCGCCCTGCAAGTTGCAACGCTCGGCAATACGCTGGGAGGCATGAGCTCTTACCTTATTGGACGTTTGTTGCCGGACGAGCAAGCGCTGTCCAAAAGGATCGGGCGGCATATTCATGGATTGGAATGGACGCGCCGTCATGGGGCGCCGATCCTGTTTCTTTCCTGGCTGCCGGTGATCGGCGATGTGTTGTGTGTGGCAGCCGGTTGGCTACGCATTCATTGGCTACCGGCAGCGCTATTTATCGCTGCCGGTAAATTCTTGCGGTACTGGGTAATCGCTTCGGCGATTAACTGAGCGCCGCAGTCAGATCAACGGCTTACATGCAATCTTCTCTGGGTACCGGCAGCGACTGGAAACAGGCTTGCATGGCTCCCAGGCTTGTACCATTAACCATACCGATTGATCACGCCAACCGGATTATTTTCCAAACAGCTTCTGTAACTCTCCGCTCTGGAACATTTCGGTCATGATATCCGAGCCACCAATGAACTCGCCATTGACGTACAACTGCGGAATGGTCGGCCAGCTGGAAAATTCCTTGACCCCTTGCCGAACTTCCGGATCAGCTAGCACATCCACTGCATAAAAGTCCTCAACACCACACGCATTCAGTATTCTGACTGCGTTGGCGGAGAAACCGCATTGAGGTTGTTGAGGAGTGCCCTTCATATACAATACAACCGGATGGGTCGATACTTGCTGCTCGATGGCATCAACAATGTCCATATTTTTTATCTCTCCTTTAATTTTATAAAATCACTTTGCAGCTTTCAGAATAACTGTCGTGCTGACCAGGCTATCTTACACAAGATTGGTCCGCTGGCAACGCCAAACATGGCTTGTTTCCATCTCTCAGAGACATTCGGCGGTGGAAAAAGATCCGCACTGTCCGCCACTGACACGCTCGATTCCGGCAAGATCAGTTCTGCTGAATATGGAGACAAAACCCGATTTTTCCAGTAATTCACGGCAAGCGCTCGCTTGATCATAACCATGTTCGAGCAGCAGCCAGCCATCCCGGTGCAGATAAGCCTCAGCATGGGTGATAATTTGGCGGATGCAGTCCCACCCATTGTGCTTCGCCACCAGCGCCAAATTCGGTTCAAAACGCAGGTCGCCTTGCGCCAGATGCGGATCACCCTCGGCAATATACGGTGGATTGGCCACAATGACATCAAATTTCTCTCCAGCGACCAGATTCGCATACCAGTCTCCCTGCACAAATGTGACATTGTCGACAGCTTGCGCTTGGGCATTCGCGCGCGCCACTGCCAGTGCGCGGGAAGACAGATCGATTGCAGTCACTTGGGCCAGAGGACGATGTTTGGCAATTGTGATGGCGATGGCGCCACTGCCGGTGCCCAAATCAAGCACTCTAGAGCAACGATCGGGCGCGATGCTGGATAACGCCGTTTCTACCAACAATTCTGTTTCAGGACGGGGAATCAGTACATCGGGCGTGACTTTCAGGATCAGATCGTAGAACCCTCGCTCGCCAGTCAAATATGCGACAGGCTCTCCTGCCGCACGCCGCGCCAGCATTTGCCGGTAACGGGCCGCCTCGTCCGGGCTCAGTTCACGATCAGCATGCGCAACAAGAAAAGCAGCATCAACCGCCAGCACACTTTGCAGCATCCAGCGTGCTTCCAGCCTATCGATCTGTTTGGCCCAATTCTGGAGCGCTTCGCCGACAGTAATAGGATGGCGGATATTGGCTTGCTCGGGCAAGTGATTGGAATTTATTGTCACTTCTCCGTCAGGGCAGTCAATTGTGCGGCCTGGTGTTCAGCGACCAAAGCCGAGGACAACTCTTCCAGATCACCATCCATGGTTTGATCCATTTTATACAAAGTCAGATTAATCCTGTGGTCGGTGACCCGTCCCTGCGGAAAATTGTAAGTACGAATCCGTTCCGAACGCTCGCCGCTGCCCACCAGGGATTTTCGGGTGGCAGCCTGCTCCGCCTGTTGCGCCTGCATTTGTTTGTCGAGAATGCGTGCAGCCAGGATGCTCATCGCTTGTGCTTTGTTTTTATGCTGGGAACGTCCTTCCTGACACTCGACCACGATACCGGTGGGCAAGTGTGTGATTCGTACCGCCGAGTCTGTTTTATTGATATGCTGCCCCCCTGCCCCGGATGCACGGAAGGTATCGATTCTCAATTCGGCGGGATTCAACGTCACCTCCGAAATTTCATCGGCTTCCGGAATTACAGCCACGGTGCACGTGGATGTATGCACCCGACCTTGCGTTTCAGTGACCGGAACGCGTTGGACACGGTGCCCGCCCGATTCGAATTTAAGCTTGGAATATGCGCCATGGCCAATGATGCGGGCAATGATTTCCTTATATCCACCTATTTCGGAAGGGCTTTGCGAAACAGTTTCAACCTGCCACCCTTTCCGTTCCGCATAGCGCGTATACATACGAAACAAATCGCCTGCGAACAAAGCCGATTCATCCCCTCCGGTTCCCGCACGTATTTCCAGGAAGATGTTGCGTTCATCGTTTGGATCTTTGGGCAATAATTGCTTCAGCAATTCCGCTTCGAGCGTGGCCAGCTCTTGCTTGCCTGTTTCTATTTCGGACTCGGCGAAATCACGCAATTCTGGATCTGCACACATCTCCTTGGCTGTGGTCATGTCGCGTTCTACCTGCTGATAGGCATGATAAAGCTCGACCACCGGTACGATCTCGGCCCGCTCGCGCGATAGCTTGCGAAAATTATCCAGATCAGTCGTGACTTGCTCATCGCTCAACAATTGATCCAATTCCTCCAAGCGCACACTCAGGCGAGTGAGCTGGTCCATAATGCCTTTATTCATTGCGGATTATGTAATTGGTACAATCGGTTGACCAATTCGATCAGTTGCTCACGCTCGTCATCCTCGGTATGATTCAGAACAGTGGAAGGAAGATGCAGAAATTTATTGGCTAGGCCTTTGCTCAAGGATTCCAAGACCTTGTCTGGCTCTTCTCCTTTGGCCAGCAGCTTATGCGCACGGGCCAGTTCATGCCGGCGGAAACGTTCAGCTTGGTCACGCATCGCGCGAATCGTTGGCACCGTTTTCCTGGCGGCAACCCAGCGCATGAAATCGAGCACATTCGAATCGATAATGGTTTCAGCCTGCGTCACGGCATTTTGGCGATTATCCAGCCCTTCCTTGACGATGTCGGCCAGATCATCCACGTAGTACAAAAATACATCATCCAGTTCGGCCACTTCCTGCTCGACATCGCGCGGGACAGCCAGATCAACAATAAAAATGGGACGATGCTTGCGTAATTTGATCGCACGTTCCAGCATGCCCTTGCCCAATATCGGCAATGGGCTTGCCGTGCAGGTCACGACAATATCATGCAGCGCCAGTTGCTCAGGCAATTCGCCCAGGGAGATCGAATGGGCGTTAAAGCGCCGCGACAAGATCTCTGCCCGTTCAATGGTACGATTTGCCACGGTAACGGACACAGGACATCTGGCGACAAAATGCGCAGCGCATAACTCGATCATTTCACCAGCACCAATGAACAGCACGCGCTGCTCGCTGATATCGCCAAAAATACGTTCGGCCAAGCGTGCTGCTGCCGCCGCCATGGAAACCGAACAGGCACCTATTTCGGTAGAGGTTCGCACTTCCTTGGCGACGAAGAACGTGCGCTGGAATAGCTTATGCAGCAATAAACCCAGTGTGCCAGCCTGTTCGGCCGACTTGACTGCATTTTTCATTTGCCCCAGGATCTGCGGTTCGCCCAATACCATGGAATCCAGACCGCTCGCGACACGAAACGCGTGTTTTACCGCCTGTTCGTGCGGCAATTTGTACAAATAAGGCTCAAGGTCGCCTGCCTGGATATGATGAAAATCCGCCAGCCAGTTAACTGCTTTGTCGGGCGCATCGGTATTGCAGTACACTTCCGTGCGGTTGCAAGTGGAAACGATCGCTGCTTCTTTCACGAGTTGATGACCCACCAGGTCATGGAGCGCATGTTGCATGGACTCTTCCGGAAAAGCAACATGCTCACGTATGTCTAAAGGAGCTGTATGATGATTGATACCAAAAGCAAAAAGTCGCATGGATAATATCCCGATGACGCCTGTCCAAAAGTTGCTAATTATAACGGAAGTTTTGATACCATCAATCAAAGGAAGTTGCCATGATTGCTTAACTATTTACATATATCCTACCGTTCCGGGAATCTTACTTGACACCCGGGCCATGACATTTCTACCATACCGGTTTATTTAGGGAGCAATTGTGTCAATCGAGTCAATTAGGGGCTTTATCGCCAAGGACATGGAAGATGTCGATAGTGTCATCCGGCGAAAGCTTCACTCTCAAGTCGCGCTTATCCAGCAAGTCAGCGAATATATCATTCACAGTGGAGGAAAGAGACTGCGCCCGGCGCTGGTTGTATTGTCGGCCGGTCTGTTCAACTATTCCGGATCACACCACCATAATTTGGCAGCCGTCGTTGAATTCATCCATACCGCCACACTATTGCATGATGATGTGGTGGATGATTCCAAATTACGGCGCAATCAGGCCACGGCCAATGCATTGTTTGGCAATGCCGCAAGCGTGCTGGTGGGTGATTTTCTCTACTCACGCGCATTCCAGATGATGGTGGAAGTCGGCAACATGCGGGTCATGGAAGTGCTGGCGGATGCCACCAACACCATTGCCGAGGGCGAAGTCCTGCAGTTACTCAACTGTCGTGATCCGAATGTAGAAGAAGAAAACTATTTACGCGTTATCCGCTATAAAACTGCCAAGCTCTTCGAAGCTGCTGCCAGACTAGGCGCCATTCTGGGTGGCGCCACGCCAGCCGAAGAAGAAGCGCTCGCCGCCTATGGCATGCACCTGGGCACCGCATTCCAGCTGGTAGATGATTTATTGGATTATTCCGGCGACGATCAGGATACCGGTAAAAACCTGGGCGATGACCTGGCTGAAGGCAAACCGACTCTGCCGCTGATTTTTGCAATCCGCGCCGGCACGGATGCCCAAGCCGCCATCATTCGACATGCGATCGAAACAGGCGGTATAGACGGATTCGAGCCCGTACTGCAAATCATACAAGAAACCGGCGCGCTGAAATACGCCATGCAACGCGCCCAGGAAGAAGCAAATATGGCGACCGCGGCAATCTCCGCAATGGCTGATTCTAACTACAAGCAATGTCTGTTACAATTAGCCGAGTTTGCAGTTGTAAGAAACCATTGATTCAATCTGCTCCAGATTCATTTTCATGGTTTTTGCCATAACTGGTTTAATTAATAATCATACTGTTATTCACGGGGTGTAGCTCAGCCTGGTAGAGTACTGCGTTCGGGACGCAGGAGCCGGAGGTTCGAATCCTCTCACCCCGACCATTCCTGGCTTATCACCACGCCACAAATTCGACAGTCAGCTTGCTGCGCAAGCCGGAATAACCGGCTACTTGTTGCGAGCGTTCCATTGCACAGGTGGGCTGGAAATTGATGGATCGATTACTGCTGATATAGGTGCAGCTGAATCAATCAGTATCGGAGAAAACGATTTACCTAAAAACCAAGCTCCGCCAGCAAATTGTCGACTTGATCCTGTTTGGAGAACGTATCCAGCTGATTCTTGGGATTGATGACCGGACCATTCATCAACCCCTCTTCTTTGCTCGTTGCCAGATCCTTGTTAGGGGAATTATCAATTAGCAGTTGTAGCATTTCTTTTTCAATGGCCTCAATCGTCCGAGCGATATTCTGAATCACCTGACCGGTCAAATCCTGGAACTCCTGTGCCATCATAACCTGCAGCAAATAGGCTTTTGTGGTATCGGTTTGCTTGGGTACGTCATTCAGAAAATCAAGCGTCTGCACCAGCACTTCCTTGAATGCCTGTGGTTCGCTGACCGTGAGTTGCGCAGTCTCGAATGCCTGATTCCATTGCTTGGCCAGATCAACCGCTGTGTTAGAAAGATTTTCCTGAATTGGCTGGGCGCTTTCCACGGCAAGCAGGCAATCCTCGGCCGCCTGCGTCGTTTTGCTAATTACATAGGCCAGCCTATCTTTACTATCAGAAATTTCAAGATTGGCTTGCTGCAAACGTCGGTCATAGCCTAATTCCCGCAGACTGTTGTGCAAATCTCTGGTGAGACGGCCGATCCGGTCAAAGAGCTTTGTGTCCGCCTCTTGAGAATGATCGGCCGTCTGAGCGCATTGCGAAGTAACTGGCAGAGCTGCTGCTTGCCCAGATTCAATCACAGCATGTTCAGAGGTGTCTTTTCCCGTACAAGACAGATTGATATCGACATGTTCATTCATTCTCACCTCTTGCTGGTGGTCCATGATATCCGGATCATCTTGATGTTCAGGCATGCACAGCCATATTTTGCAGAATTTTATTCAGCTTCTCTTCTAGTGTCGCTGCCGTGAACGGTTTCACAATATAGCCGCTTGCACCTGCCTGGGCAGCAGCGATAATATTTTCCTTTTTTGCTTCGGCAGTAACCATCAATACGGGTATGTCTTTCAACATTTCGTCTGCACGCACATTCTGAAGCATCGTCAGGCCATCCATGTTGGGCATATTCCAATCGGAAACTACAAAATCAAACTTACCCTCTCTAAGCTTCTTTAAGGCAGCGACACCATCTTCTGCTTCCTCCACGTTACTGAATCCCAATTCCTTAAGCAAATTACGAACAATTCTGCGCATCGTGGAAAAATCATCCACCACTAAAAATCTCAAATTTTTATCTGTCATCATATGTCTCCTCGGCGGTATTCTGCATTGCTTGAACTTTCTTAATAACTCTGGCGCCCTTCCTATCTTACATACAAGGTATTCGGATCATTAATTCGCTCATGACACCGATTAAGGCTGCAAATTTCCTAAAACAAATTCCAGACCTGTGTAAATCACAACAGCAATAACAAGCCTTTTCTTTTATTCTGCATAACGACGCAAGCCAGAAAAAGTTTAACGATTTTTTAAACTAGGTGCATGTCATCAGTTGAGCTATATTGCGGAAGCGGCAAGATAGATAGCACCGAAGAAGCTATGGGCTCAGGCGATAAATAACCGGAAAGCCGTCTACGCAGCCAGGGCAGCAAACCCAAAACGCTGGTCTCTTGTTGAGGATTTTACCGAGGTATCAGAAACTGGAATCTAACAGAGCAGATCTGGCGAAATCCAGGGAATGACGGGGGGCGACTTAAAAGACGCCGTGTAGATGAACACGACAACCACCTTGACATACAGCGCTTCTTATATCCATTCCTTAAAAAAGAAGAAATGGATATAAATTACAAGTAATTAGAGCTTACTCAGAAAGTATAAGTAACTGATTCTATATTGGAATCACCTCTATTCTGATAAAATAGTGCACGCATATAAGACAAATAACCCCAAAAACCGTGCACGATGATCCGCTACCAAAACCAGAAACAACGCTCCCTCGAAGGATTTGATACCCCGCCCGGCATGATTCTGGATCCGAGGAATCGCTGGGTAAGACTGAGTGATTGCATGCCGTGGGATGAATTGGCCGATAGCTATTACAAGACACTCTCCCGGACATTAGGACGTCCATCCAAGGATGCGCGGATAGTGATCGGAGCAGTCATCATCAAACACAAGTTATCGGTTTCGGATGAGGAGACGGTAGAACAGATCTGTGAGAACCCGTACCTGCAATATTTCATTGGCCTGAAAGGCTTTCAATCGAAAGCACCTTTTGCGCCCTCGTTACTGGTTGAAGTACGCAAGCGCATGGGGCAGACAGTGTTTGATGAATTCCATGCGGCCATCATTAAGGCCGTTGAACAGAAAAAGGCAAAGAAGCCCGTAAAGGTTGACCAGGATAATGATGGCGGTAGCCCTGGCAGGATGGCATCGAATTACAGCGAAGATGACTGTCATATTGCAGCTGTCCCGGCCACTGCAAAGCAGTCTTCACCGTCAGACAAAACACCCCGCAATCAGGGGAAGATGATCATAGACGCCACCGTGGCCGAACAGGCGATTCGTTTTCCGACGGATCTTGGATTGCTGAATGAAGCGCGCGAATTGAGCGAACACATCATCGATGTGCTGCATGAAAAAAGTCACCGGCCCCAGAAAAAGAAACCGCGCACCTATCGGGAGATAGCCAGAAAGGCCTATCTCGGTCTGGCTAAACTCAAACGCCCCGCCAGCAAGAAACGCCGTGATGGCATCAGGAGGCAATTACAGTTTCTGCGGCGGAATTTGGGCCATATCGAAGAAATGCTGTCGGAATATCCGCATGGCACCCCCATCCCCTTACCCAACTGGTTGCTGCGTCGTTACTGGGTATTGCCGCATTTGTACAACCAACAATATGAAATGTACAAAACCCGTAGCCAGCGCTGTGAAGATCGCATTGTCAGCATCAGCCAACCGTATATCCGGCCAATCATCCGGGGCAAACAAGGCAAGAAAGTCGAATTTGGGGCCAAAATAAGCGTGAGCCTGGCAGGCGATGGATTGGCCCA
>NZ_FNOY01000116.1 GCF_900107165.1 Nitrosomonas halophila | reverse complement strand
CTGACGGGCAACTCCAAATGTATCGGTAATCTTGCTTTTTTACACAAAAACCCTGTCAAGCACTTTTTGCATTTTTTTCGCTGAATAGTTACAAACAAGAATAATGTACGGGGCTATGGTCCACAAGAATAAGAATTCACAATCCTAGACCCTATCTTTGTTTGTCTTGATTATTATATCTAGACCTGACCCCTTTAGCTCATGCTGTCCATAAGAATGCTAGGAAATCAACCACATAGGACGAAGAACACGCCAATGGCCAGAAAACCCGCTGCCCCGAAGAAGCAGAAGAGCTTTGAACAGACCCTGTGGGATACCGCTGACAAGCTGCGCGGTACGGTGGAGTCTTCCGAGTACAAGCATGTGGTACTCAGCCTGATCTTCCTCAAGTTCGTGAGCGACAAGTTCGAGGAGCGCCGCCGGGAGCTGATCGCGGAGGGGCAGGAGGCCTATGTGGACATGGTGGAGTTCTACACCATGAAGAATGTCTTCTACCTGCCGGATGAATCGCGCTGGTCTTCCATCCAGCGCCAGGCCAAGCAGGATGATATCGCGGTGAAGATCGACACCGCGCTGCATACTCTGGAGAAGAACAACAAGGCCCTGCGCGGAGCCTTGCCGGACAACTACTTCACCCGGCTGGGGATCGAGGTCAGCAAGCTGGCGGCTTTGATCGACTCCATCGACAACATCGAC
The DNA here is from genome assembly GCF_900107165.1 of Nitrosomonas halophila. Taxonomy (GTDB): domain Bacteria; phylum Pseudomonadota; class Gammaproteobacteria; order Burkholderiales; family Nitrosomonadaceae; genus Nitrosomonas; species Nitrosomonas halophila. The sequence continues at coordinate 3,438 of NZ_FNOY01000116.1, read as the reverse complement.
ACCGTGGCCGATAACGAGCAGGACGTGGTGGGGCGGGTGTATGAGTACTTCCTGGGCAAGTTTGCCGCCACCGAAGGCAAGGGCGGCGGCGAGTTCTATACCCCCAAGTGCGTGGTTAACCTGATCGCTGAGATGATCGAGCCCTACCGGGGCAAGATCTACGACCCCTGCTGCGGCTCGGGTGGGATGTTCGTGCAGTCGGTGAAGTTCGTCGAGAGCCACCAGGGAAACAAGAAGGACATCTCCATCTACGGCCAGGAGCAGACCGGCACCACCTACAAGCTGGCCAAGATGAACCTGGCGATACGCGGGATCGCCGCCAACCTGGGCGAGGTGCCCGCCGATACCTTCTTCAAGGATCAGCACCCGGATCTCAAGGCCGACTTCATCATGGCCAACCCGCCCTTCAACCTGAAGGAGTGGCGTGCCACCGATGAGCTGAGCAATGACCCGCGCTGGGCCGGGTATGAGGTGCCGCCCACCGGCAATGCCAACTATGCCTGGATCCTGCACATGGTCTCCAAGCTGTCGGAAAACGGCGTGGCGGGCTTTGTCCTGGCCAACGGCTCCATGTCCACCAACACCAGCGGCGAAGGGGTGATCCGCCAGAAGTTGATCGAAAACGACCTGGTGGACTGCATGATCGCCCTGCCAGGCCAGCTCTTCTACACCACCCAGATCCCGGTCTGCCTGTGGTTCCTGGCCCGCAACAAGGGCGCACAACGCATCGAGGGCCACAGCGAAAGCAACCACCGCGAGCGCCGGGGCGAGACCCTGTTTATCGACGCCCGCAATATGGGCAGCATGATCGACCGTACCCACAAGGAACTAACCACCGACGACATCGCCGAGATCGCCCGCACCTACCACGCCTGGCGGGGGGAGGCCAAAGATGGAAATTATGAAGACAGACCGGGCTTCTGCAAGGCCGCTATTCTGGACGAGATCAAGGCCAATGACTATGTGCTAACCCCAGGGCGCTATGTGGGTGCTGCCGAGATCGAGGACGACGGCATCCCCTTTGAGCAGAAGATGACCGAACTCAGTCAGACCCTGTATCGGCAGATGGCCGAAGCAGAGCGGCTGGATGCCGAGATTCGCAAGAATCTGGAGGGGTTGGGTTATGGGCAATAAAGCCATTGTAGGGTGCGGTGAGGCACGAACCGCACCGCCCACCGACGGATGCCATGTTCAAGGCAAGCGGTGCGGTTCCTTTGTCACCGCACCCTACGGGCTGGAGGGTGCGGATCATGGGGAGTGATTGGCAAGAGGTAACCTTAGATGAGGTGGCTAACGAAGTAACAGTGGGCTACGTAGGCTCAATGACTTCCGAGTACGTGGACGCTGGCGTGCCATTTTTACGCTCAAAAAATGTTGATGTACTCCGTATCAACCAAGACGACCTAAAGTTTATATCCCATGACTTTCACAAACAGATCTCTAAATCCAAATTAGCTCCTGGCGATGTTGTCATTGTGAGAACGGGAAAGCCCGGAACCACGGCTGTTGTTCCTGAATGGCTTCAAGAAGCAAATTGCTCAGATCTTGTGATTGTTAGATGTGGGTCGAGAATCAATAATCGGTTCTTAGCCTATTATGTGAATTCGGTTGCATCAAGCCATGTGAATGCCCATTTGGTTGGTGCTGTGCAGCAGCACTTCAACGTGGGATCAGCAAAATGCATGAAGGTATTGTTACCTGATATTTCTGAACAAGAAAGAATTGTTGAGATACTTGGCACCCTCGACGAAAAAATCGAACTCAACCGCCAGATGAACACCACACTGGAGGCGATGGCGCAGGCGCTGTTCAAGAGCTGGTTTGTGGATTTTGACCCGGTGATTGATAACGCACTGGCGGCAGGGAATCCCATCCCTGAGCCATTGCAGGCCAGGGCAGAGATGAGAAAGGGGCTTGGCGAGCAACGCAAGCCGCTTCCTGCCGAGATTCAGCACCAGTTTCCCAGCCGGTTTGTCTTTACCGAGGAGATGGGGTGGGTGCCGGAGGGGTGGGAGCTAGTTCCTATCGTGGAGTTATGCGATAGGGTTCAGAATGGCTCTACACCTAAGCGGATGGAAGCCAGCTTCTGGGAAGGTGGTAGTATAAACTGGTTCAAAACTGGTGAGTTATCGGATTCTGTCCTTCTGGAATCAGAGGAAAAAATTACCCAAGAAGGCTTGGACAACTCTTCCTGTAAATTATGGCCTGCGGGAACTGTACTTATTGCCATCTATGCTGCCCCGACGGTGGGTAGATTGGGTGTTCTGTCTCAGGAAAGTACATCCAATCAAGCGTGTACGGGGCTGGTTCCACTAGATACGATTGGACCATATTTTCTTTTTTATACGCTTCTTAACTCTAGGGAATGGTTAAATACGATCGCCGTTGGGGCAGCACAACAAAACATCTCAAAATCGGTTGTTGAGTGTGTTCCATCACTAAAAGTGCCTGAAAATCTTTTGGCAAGTTTTAATGACAGCGTTTTGCCTATATGGGCTTCAGTGCAGCAACGCCTTGAACACAACAACAGTCTGATTCGCCTGCGAGACACACTGCTCCCCAAACTCCTTTCGGGACAGCTCCGTATCCCCGAAGCCGAGGCCATGATTGAACGCTCTGGGGTGGCGGTGTGATCCGCCTGCACGCCACGCAAAAGCTCCTTGCCAAGCTGCCGCTGGGGCCAGGCGGGCGGTTGAAGAGCAAGCGCGGCCTGGGCCATGCCAGCGATGGGGCCGCCAACGATGCCGCTGAATCGCCCTTGAGTGGCTGGCATGCCAATCTGCTCCTGTTGCAACGCCGCCAGTGTGTGCTTATGTTGCACGATACCACCCGCTTTCCGGTGTTCCTGCCCGTGCTGAAAAAGGACGACTTCGCCGAGCTGGATTACTGGTTTGTGGACGGTTTCATGAACACCCTGCTCAAGATGGGAGCCGATGAGGCGGTGATGGAACGCGCCCAAGGCATGTTGGGGCCGCTGGTGTGCGACAGCGCCACCGACCGCTCGGTGTTGGGTACCCTGAACCAAATGGGGCAGGATTTGGGGCATAGGCTTGCCTATGGCGACAGCCAGGTGACCGATCTCTCGCCGTATAAAACCAGTATCTGGCTGGCCCAGATGCCGCGTACCCTGAAGGGGGTAAAGGCGGCTCATTGGCCCATCGATGCCATGTTTGAGTTGTTGGGTGGCAAGACCCCGGCGAGGACACTGAATTTTCCATGAGCCTGTAGGGTGTGGTGAGGTACGAACCGTACCGGATGGGTGGGTGCTTCTGGTGCGGTTCGCGGGGCTCACCGCACCCTTGTATATTAATAGTGAGCAGCAAACTTGCTCAACACTGTAAAGTAGAGCTTACTCAGAAAGTATAAGTAACTGATTCTATATTGGAATCACCTCTATTCTGATAAAATAGTGCACGCATATAAGACAAATAACCCCAA
>NZ_FNOY01000054.1 GCF_900107165.1 Nitrosomonas halophila | reverse complement strand
ATTGTTTGTATGTTCGTTTCTGTCCCATGCTAACACCTCAATAGTTGATAAATATTATCTCTTATTAAAGTGTCCGGTGCTATTAGACCACTACAGCTCTTGTAGTAAATAGCGTCGCGCAAGGCATCAACTTTTTCATCCCACTTGATGATGCATTGAAGTCACTTGGTGCAATTTAGCCGTTGTGCAATATGGCTGGCAAGTTGCCCAACAAACGCTTTGAGAGAGGCGCTCCGTTACCGAAAGCTGAGTCCCTGTAGGTATATATATGCGTTGGTGGGTTGAAGAACAATTAAAAGCAGCTCTTCTGACAGATCTAAAGGATCTGGTGCCGACGGGATATTTCGCGGCTCATAGGCGCCAGGTCGCGAATCATGAATCAAGAAAAACAAAGGCAAGATTTAGAATTATGAATTCTTATTCTCACGCATGACGGGGGACAGTTAGCGAACAAAGAAAAAATAAGTGTAAACTACAGACTATGTCAAGACCACGTCGTTTAGAATTTCCAAACACCCAATGACGATTGGAGCTATTGTGCAAAAGAATAAGGATTCTTCATTCTAGACCTGGCCCTAAAGCTTCTGCTCGTTTGCCACATTTATTGGTTGACTCACGCATCCACAACCTTATAATCCCCATAAGTACCGTTTTCCCGGTAGTTTAGTTCAACAAGGTTTATCCGCCGCCGATATGGCAGCGGCTAGTGCTAGCTTGGGGAAGGCGGCGGATAAACGCTACTCGTTGGGCGCCCCAGAGGATACGCTGTGCCATTCACCAAGTACGCAATTGAGACATTCATTTCGTCCAGGGTTACTGGGCTGAATGAGTGTCGCATCACCGACCTTTCGGCGGAGTTCCCAGCTTCGCGAAATTGGGTATCTGGCTTCGGGTTAATGGTCATCTTCGTCAATCAACCCGTTGAAGAGATGCGACCATTCGCACTTCAGTTTGTAAGGCGCACCGAAATGGCCATTGCCGAGTACATGCGCATGAGGGCCGAAGTTCAAGACCTCATCTCTGGCAACCCGCGCTGGTCACCGTACTATCGAGCCCTTCACCACGCTGAGGCGGCAGCCGCGGTGCTCTATCAGGCCTATGACCTTTCGCGCAAGAAGCTGAAGATCCAACTCTTTAAGTCAAACGACGGAAGTCCACTACAGCGACTGAATCTCATATACACAACGAGCAAGCACCAAACTGCTGATGCCCAAGACCCCGTGTGGCTCACAAACGAGGGTTTTCATACAGAAAATGCGACGTTACTATTTTCTGAGTTTGAAGAACTCGCACGTTCTTGTGCTCGTGTCGCTGAGAGCCTTACCAGCACAAAAGGAGAAGCAGGTGTGCAGACGTAGCCGCCCAATCGGGTAGCTGAGGGTATCTAACCCTCAGACCGGGTCATCGGTGGCAGTCACCCGCCACCGATTCCCACAGAACGTAGCGTGCGGATTTCCCGCACTACGCTCTTCAGGTAATGACTCACAGCACAGCGAATGCCTGAAACTGAGCATAACTCAGCTTCAGTCTTGGTCGCTGTAACGGGAAACATGCTTTGATGTCTTGGAATACTTCCCACGTCACCCGTTCTTCACGGTTTCGGCTGTTCAGCATCTTTCGCCAATAACGTTCTACGAAGTGATGAACTTTATGCAGGCCGCTGAAGTTTCCAGCAATGCCATAGTAGCACGATGGGGCCAGGTCTATAATGACGAATTTCAATTCTCGCAAATAACAACCCAATCATTACACTTATTTTTGCCACCGGTGATTTGCGGCGTTAGGGGCTAATACGTTGACGCCAGTAACCAGGTTTTCTTGAATGATGGGCAACTGCAATAATAATTACTTCATCTGTACTCTCGATAACCACGATGTCATACGGAAACCGTTTGAGTATCAGGCGCTTCAAGCCCTTGGCACCAGATTTACCCGGCATTGGAGAAAGGGGGAGCATATCTGCTTCTATCAGGTCTATAGCTGTTTCTACAGCATTGGCAAATTCTGCACCAAGCCCATCACGCTCCTTATCATACCAGGAGGCCGCAGCTATCGTTTCATTAGCGGCCTCCTGGAGTATCCTTGCTTTCTTCATTACTGGTCCTTGTATCGCGCTCGCATCTTTTGTCTAAATTCCTCGCGATCAAGCAGTTTAGCCTGCCCTGAATCAACCAGAGAAATCCTGTGTAAAATTTCACGGTCCCATGCATCCTCAACACCGCTTTCTCTAGGCTCATCAAGGCTAGCTATAAGGTCATGCGCTAATTCCGCACGTTCTGCCTCGGTAAGTTTCAGCACTTCGGCACGTATCCGTTCCAATGCTTCAGCAGCCATAATGCCTCCAATTTTCAATAATATGGCTATATTAGCCCCAGAAAGAGCCCCTAACAAGGCGCTCGTTCGGACGCAAATAGGCGTCAGGTCTATAGTAAAGAATCAAGAAAAACAAAGGCAGGGCATAGAATTATAAATTCTTATTCTTGGGCGTCAGAATAAATGGTGCCAATCACGCGCACCATGAATCACACGAACAACCTCAATACCATCTTGCACTGTGCGATACAGAATCAAATATTTGCCCACTGCGAAATAGCGAAGCTCTGGGGCAATTTCAGCTCGCAAACGACCCATTAGCGGATTGTTCGCAAGCGCATCGCATTTTTCTTCAATGTCATCGAGCACACGATCAGCTGCCCCGGGATTATCCTGCGCGATGTAAATCCATATTTCAATGAGATCTTCCTCAGCTTGTGCCGTCCTTTTAACTGCCGGCATCACTTTACCGGTTTAGCTCTGATCCATTTCTTGGGCCAATACCCGTTGCCGAGCTTTTTCTTTGATCTCGGCCATATCAGTCAAATGACCAGGGCCACTCTCCAGCCCAGCTTGCCAGAGATTTCGCAACACTTTCATTTCATTTTTTTGAATAGAACGCTTGCGCTTCCAATCGCGCAAAGCTTCCCGAATAACTTCACTACTGCTGGCATATTCACCACTTTCGACGCACTGACGGATGGCTTCAGCCATTTCAGGTGTCAGAGCAATACTTAATTTTTCTACACGTGCCATGATAAAACCTCCTTGCGTTATAGTAGTAATATTTACCACTCAGAGCAACAGCGTCGACTGATACGCACAACGGGGTCAACAAGGGGGTAAGTCAATAATCGAGAACCAAAAATTCTAAAATCCATGAGATCAGCCTTGGCCAATTTCTTTGATTTATTATGCATACGATAACCGGCCGCGCGGCTCTGGATCAGCCGGACCAGCTCCCCCTGCGGCCTCGATCCACGCCTCAATAACTTGCTGAGCATTTGCCACGGCTGCTTCGATGGTTTCTTCGTCAGCCAAACAACCCGGCAGCTACGGAACCTCAACAACAAACGACTGGCCTTCATCACTCCAATAGACAATCAATTCATACCTAATCGGCATGATTCTCTCCCAAGCGGTACTTGACCAGGAGAGCCCTCACCCGTTTAATCAGCCCAAACTTGCTTGCCGCACTCGCTATGAACGCGAGAGATTCTGCCAGCATTTCCATATGAGTAAAACCATGCCTGCTGCTTAAACAGCAGCTATACGATTGCATCGGATGGTTCCATAATTGCGGGTTATGATGGACGCAATATCATGGCAACAAATTTTCGTGCTCCCTATCCAGGAACCATGTTAATCGCATTGATTCAGCAAAGTGCCAGTAAGCGGCCGGCCTGCAAGTGCGGCATCGTTCTGCTTGTCGCCGCGCTGGTCGCGTTGCTTTCCGGCTGCGCTTCGAGATTGATGCTTTACCCTGAACTGGCGCGCAGCATGGATGTTTTTTATCAGCCGCCTGCGGCGCCCGGCCGCTATCGCCTGCAAGCAATCACGGTTAGCAATGATTCGGGGCATGAATTGCGGGGGCTTTTAGTTGAATCTGAAGGAGATGTTGGTACAGTCATTGTGTCAGGCGGAAATGCAATGTCGCGCCATCATACCCTCGAATATTACAGCTTTCTGCTTGGTCATGGCTTCCGGGTATTGGTCATCAGCTTTCAGGGATATGACGATAACGAAGGCCGCGCGGATTTGCATTCGCTCGTTGGCGATGTTGCGGCCTTTCATGCTGATTTGCAGTCAAGATACCCAGGCGAGCGCATTGCTTATTCAGGCCATTCCATCAGCAGCGCCGCAGGATTGTGCCTGCCGCCCAGGATAGAAAAACTGGCTGCGATCATGGTGGAAGGTGCATTCAACCCGAAGGCTATTGCGTACACAAAACTGAAACAGGCTTGGTATTTATGGCCGCTGTTTCCGGTTCTATTACCCGCTGCTCTCGTTGTCAGCGCAACCGTGCCCCACACACTCGATGTCACCGATTGCATTAACAGCTATGACGATATCCCGATCATTTTCGTGCACCACCCTAACGACAGGGTAACACCCTACAGGCAAGCTCTGGATCTGTTCGGCCAATACCGGGGCAGCAAGCAGTTTATCGTGCCACGACGGGCAAATCCACCGCACTATCATGCCAATCTCGGGCATGATGCAAACACTCAGAAGATAATCATTCAGTTCCTGCAGACGTATTTATCAGCCCGATCGCAGTCATCACAAATCGCAGGAAATCTGATAGTTTCCGGAAAAAAATCACTCGAACAGGAAAGTTTTCGGCAGATCATTCAGAAACTGTCTGCCGAGAACAGTTTGACGGCATTACGATCTTGCAGCGATGGCAACGGAAGAGGAAGGCGTGTTGGCGATTGGTATGAATCGGTTAGAGACAGCCGAATGATCGATCCGGCATTTCAGAATGTATAGGAAAGGCAGGCAGGAATTTGTACTATTTTCTTAAAACACTTCCACCCTCCACCAACCAGGCTTCGCTACCACGATGCCCAGCTGGCGGAATCGGTTGCTATCCGGTTTGAATCTTAGTAGGAAGATTCGTAGTCGGAAGCGTCCTCATCGTGGTGGTGTTCATCACCATCACCGTTGTCATCATGCACCTGCTCATTGGTAGCATGCTCATGCTCATCACTGCTCGCCTCTTGGGCAGGTGCTGCTTCAACCAGAGAAGAGAAACGTGCGACATGCGTACCTCTGTGATCCATAGCGAGGAATACGGAAATATTGGTATCCGGGGTGATCTTGAAATCACCGGACCCTCTCATGATATTACCAAAAACCGGTTTGAATCTGACCGTGACGCGATTGCCATCTTTGTCAATTACATTCGCCTTGGCCGAACCTCCCCTGGTTACCACTGGGTTTCGATTTAGATCCTCGACACGCAGTTCCAATCGGCCATCCTTTGCGATCAGTTCTATGTAGTAGGGCCCGATCGCCTGCGTTTGGCTACCTGTCGACTGGTGCTCCCCCGCCACTACCCATGCAGGCGATGCAAACATGAATCCCCAAAAAACAAGAGCGAATAATACCTTTTTCATTGTTGTTCCTCCTATAGATAACAAAAATATCTGACTGATAAAAACACCATGAAAACCAGTGCCGCTTTAAACGGAATGCTGCAGTTATTCATACGCTGCAGAATTAACTGTAGCATATAATGACGATAATCCCTTTTCTTCCTCAAAATTTTCGCCTGCCTGGTCACCAGACAGGTTGCATTTTAAGGATAAAATTGCCCTAAAACTGCTGATCTGCTAGCACAACACCGATCCACCCAACCAGATTTCCGCAATAATACACTGAGCGGACATTGCAACTCCCTTCCGCCCCACCTGTGCTTTGATGAGCACATTCAATGCCTCTTTGCCGCTTCCCACTCTTTTTTTGCAACCGTAACAATTGCGTAAGGGTTGCTGGCACGGCAAGTCGGGCTATCTCCGAGCGCCACCACGACCGCATATACGCCGTTTTCGAGGTCTATGGTACCCCAGTTATAAACATATTGCTCGTCTTCGGGCACATAGCGCATGATGTTGCCGCTGCCGGAAGCAGGCATTGATGACACCGGCTTCACCTCTTCCCCCACGCCTTCAACCGTATCGTAGCGTACCAACCATACTTTTGGTTCAGCATCGGTAACGGGCAAACCATAGGCATCGACCAATCTGATCTTAATCGGAATCACCGGCCCGCTAAAGATGCTGGTGCCATCACCGTTGATCGGCTGCCCAAAGCCCATGAACAGGTAGCTGATACCAAGGGTGTCAGTCGCATTGGACTTCAGGTAATCGAAGCTGCCGCCAAATTCGGCGTAGAGCGTGTGATCACCGGCACCGAGTCCGGACACGGTATAGGACTGCGTCGCAATACCATTGGCACCGGTTATGGCCGCGCGGACGAAGCCAGTATCCACCGCATAGTTGACATCGGCAACCCCGATTCTGGCACCCTCGACCAACTCTTCCAGTGTGGCCGTCAAGTCCACGTCACCCTTGTACAGGACGCATTTGGGCTCAACCGTCAACCTGGTCTCCTTTGGCTGCAACGACTCGTCGAACAATTCGACAGAGAAGTTAATCATATGGCGACGTCCAACCAGAGCAGCACCAGGGCCCGACCCTGCTGCCGAATCAACTGCCAGAATCTCTAGCGCATAGCCGCCAATCGCCGTGGGCGCATTGAAATTGATTTCTACTGTACAGGTGGTCTGGTTGGGCATGCTGTCCGTGCATGTGGTTTCCGCCAAAGCTACCGACAATCGCCCAGGATTAGAGGCTGAGGGCGCAACGATATAATCGACAGTTCCGCCTTCCGGCACATGGCTTATGTTTTTTGAACCAGCGCCTGATCCAGAATTTCGTCGGACGATCCAAGTGGTTGTCACAGCAACCCAATCCCCGGCATACACAGCATGATCAAGTGTCGTATGGCCATTGGCCCTGGTAGCAAAGGCACTGCTGACCGGAGCTGATAAACCATTGATCATGGCATGGGCTGCGGAAGGATACATGACATCTCCGGCTGCAAAAGCCGGCATGCCCGAAGCTGCCGTGATCACAATCAAGGCCGCACTTGCTGCTCTCAAACAATCATAACCATTCATTTTTATTTGTCTTCCCGTTCCATTGCGAACACCCAATCAATGGCAACAACCTTATTTCATGGAAACAATTAAAAATATTGTACGAACGGGCATGTGCTGTGATTCATGCTTACTCATCTGTTTTAAAAGAAAATTTCCAAAAGAGAACGATCGGTATACTTTTTGCAAATAGTGCGCTAGAATGATCATCAGTCAAACATTGTCAGCAGACCGGGAGATAGATTCCCTCCACCTGTACTCATATCATGGAGATTTAGCTATGACGCATTCAACCACCGACATTATCGTGAATGGACTTGACCTGAACCGGATGCGAGCCGCGCTCGATTCAATCAAAGCTGACGGCCAGGGCGATATCGCCAATCCCGGTTACCGCGCGACCGTGGTGTGGGACAGCGGCTATCACAGCACCACGCACACCACCGATGGCCAAGTAGTGATTTCCGACGAACCCAAGCGCTATGGCGGGGAAGAAATGGGTGCCACGCCGGAAGATTTGCTGCTGGCAGCCGTGGGGGCCTGCCTGGTCAATACTTATATTGCCGCTTTATCAGCCGCCCACATCCATGTGGAATCCTTGCGCATGAACGTTTCAGGGCGGGTCAATTTCCGGACAGCCTTTGGTCTGGAGGCAGGCACGCCTGGCTACGAAAACATCAAAATCGTTGTTGACATCCAGACCGATGCCCAGGCAGAAAAAGTCACCGCGCTCATGGAAAAAGTCTTTCCAACCGCACCCATCCCGGACACGATCATGCGGCCGGTACCGATCAATGTCGAGATCGTTCACCACGCCGAAGCAACCGCAACACACGCTTCCTGAGTAATACGTCCGCGCATAAGAATAAATGGCAGCTGGCCCACAGACCAGCCGCCATTTATACCGATCGCATCACACGGATTTTGCACATGGATAGCTGTATACCCAAACAAGGTTAACTATGAAAAATAACGATATTAACGATGTAGTCGTGGTCGGCGCAGGCCCGGCAGGATTGTCGGCCGCCTACGAGCTGGCCAGAGCGGGCCTGGAACCACTGGTGCTGGAACGCACCGCTGCGGTGGGGGATGTCTGGCGCAATCACTATGATGGCGTACGCCTGAATTCCGGCCGCTATTTCTCGGCCTTGTCAGGCAGCAAATTCCCCCTCTCCGCCGGCGCCTGGCCTTCGCGCGAGGAAGTGGTTCGCCTGCTGGAAACCTTCCCGGAGCGGGGCGGTTTTACAGTACAAACCAACATCGATATCCAACAGGTCAATTACGATTCCAGCCGCGACCTGTGGATTATCACCAGTACCGATGGCAAACGCTTTGAAGCACGCGCCGTGGTCATGGCCATTGGCGGCTGCCGCATTCCGGTCATACCCAAATGGGAAGGGATGGACACTTTCCCCGGCGAAATCATTCACTCCTCGAAGTTCAAGAACGCGCAAGATTTTGCCGGCAAGCATGTGCTGGTGATCGGCACCGGCAACTCTGCCGCCGAAATCGCCAGCAGACTGACTGAACATGCCAGCCATGTCACCGTATCGGGCAGAACGCCTCCGCACATCCTGCCCAAAAGCATTTTTGGCATTCCACTGATCGGTATTGGCGTATGGACCCGCTACTGGCCCGGTACGATTGTGGATCGCATATTGAGCTTCCTGCAGCGCAGCATGATCGGCGACCTGAGCGCGCAGGGTCTTCCCTACCCGGCTCTGCCGCTCTCCAAACAATACGCCATCAACAACGTCGTACCGATTCTCTATCGCCCTTTCGTGGATGATGTCCGGGCCGGCCGGATCAGAATCGTTGGCCCGATTCAGAAAATTACCGGACGCACCGTACATGTCCTGCGCACGCTGACAACCGATCCCGACAGCGCCAATTCACTCACCACACTGGAGCCCGATGTCATCATCGCGGGTACAGGTTTTCGCACCGGGATTTCGAAACTGGTTCAAGTACCGGGCATTACCGATGAAAGTGACAGGTCGGTCATTTCAGGCGACCAGGAATTCAAGGATGCCCCCCGCCTCTACTTCATCGGGCAAGTGAATCCATTAAGCGGTCTGCTGCGGGAAATCCGTCTCGAAGCTGGCAGAATCGCAAAAAAAATCAAACAACAATTGGCAGCGGGACGATAATGGAGAATTTCGATCAAACTGCGCTGCCGCCCTGAGGGTGAAGCGCCCAACCCATCATTGTTATGTTAGACACCGGCATGCGGGCACGCCCCAAAAATCCTTCACGGAAAGAAGCCAATAAAAGAAAATTGCTGCAGACAGCCTGCCGCCTGTTTTGCAAGGAAGGCATACATGCCACGGGCATCGCCAGAATCATCGAAGAATCGGGTGTTTCCCGCCGCACGCTGTATCTGCATTTCGGCTCGAAAGAAAACTTGCTCAAGGCAGTATTCGAAGCGGAAGCAAGCATCTGGTTTCGCTGGTTCGATTGGGATCTGCCACAAATACAATGCTCTCCCGTCGAGCGCATCCTGGCCTTGTTCGATCTGATGCAGAACTGGTTCAAAAGCAAGGATTTTTATGGCTGCGTGTTCATCAACGCGGTCGCCGAACACGACAAGGGCAACAGCTGGATCCAGGAGACTGCCAACCGGCACAGGGAAAAAATCAACGCCAGGCTGCAAGCAATGGTTGCGCAAAGTGGCGTGCAGGATCCCGAATTGGTCACGGAGAAATTGAGCCTACTGATCGACGGCACCATCGTGACTGCGATGGTAACCGGCGATGGCGCAGTCGCTCATATCGGACGCCTGACTGCCGAGGACATTCTGCGCAGCGCCCCTTGCACCAATAACCAGGCATCAAAGACGCACCCAATTTAAGGGCTCGCTAATGAATAACTTGGGCATACGTTGTTACGTATTCGGGAAAGATGCAAGGCGCGAGGCGAAGCCGAATGGTCATTCCATTCGCGAGCCTCGCAACGCCGCAGATGCCCGAATACGCAACAACTCTTCGAGCTGGGGTCGCTTTTGGCGCATACCGGCGTTGCAAGCCACTGGTTGCGAATGACACAACGGCATGTCTTGCGCCTTGGTCTGCGCCAAAATCGACCCCAGCATATGCTCAAGTTATTTATTAACGAACCCTAACAGAGGAACACTCCCTTGAACTGGTCATTAAATTTAGACAAGATGATGCCCGCACCGTTACGCGTTTTGCTGAAAGGTGCCGGGCAAGTCGTTTTCTGCAACAACGCCGTCACCGGGCTGATCGTGCTGGCGGCACTCTATGCTGGCGGAACGGTCACAGGACTGGCTGCGACCATTGGCTTGATCAGCAGCACCGCGACTGCCTATGTTTGCAGATTCTGCCAAGAAGATATCGACGCAGGCCTATATGGCTTCAACGGTGTATTGGCTGGCGCCTGCCTCTCGATATTTCTTGAACACACTCCCCAGCTGTGGCTCTACATCGTATTGGCATCCATGCTGTCGAGCCTCATGTGGGCAGCTCTGACCAGAATGCTCCGGTTCTTCAACATGCCAGCCGCAACCTCGCCATTTGTCCTGGTCAGCTGGGTATTCCTGGTAACGATCTACGCCTTCGACAGCTACACACTTGGCCCAGCCTTACCGGTAGCGAGCATGCAGTCAGCCGCCCTAGACATAGGCGCCCTCTCTCTGGAAACATGGTTCAGTACACTGGCAAAAGGCATAGGCCAGGTTATCTTTACCGACAATACGCTTGCCGGCAGCATGCTGCTTATCGGCATCGCCATTGCCACGCTGCGCGGCGCGTTGATGGTGATTGGCGGCGCCTTCATCGGGATTGTCGTACCCGCAATGCTCGGCGTTCATGCAAGCGCCATCGAGGCCGGGCTCTATGGGTTCAATCCGGTGCTGGCCATGATTGCGGTCGGTTGGGTTTTTTTTGAACCCAGTGCAAAAAGCGCGATGCTAGCGGTCCTGGCCGGGATTCTGGCCGTGCTGTGCCAGACGGGGTTGACCAGCCTGCTGTCGCCCTTGGGCCTTCCGGTTCTGGCATCGCCCTTTATTCTTACTCTATGGATAATGCTGTTTATCGTGAGCAAATCCAGGTCTTGGTCTTCACCGGAGAAAGCGACGGAAACCAGCTAGCGGGCAGCAAAGCAGCCCCAGCAACCCGCAACAACCTGGAAATCTCAGTGGGATAGACTGAACCGGGATTTCCAGCTTGCATACCGCTTCGGCCCTGCCACGCGATCATGAATAACCCAATCGGCAAAGGGCGGCAGCTTCAGGCCCAACACCACTGCCATATCCCTCTTACTGCGATAAATCAGCGGTTACATTTATCATCCAGCTGATCCCAAAACGGTCAGTGAGTATGCCAAACCGGGGGGACCAGAATGTCTTGGCCAGCGGCTGCTGCACTTGCCCGCCGTCAGCGAGCGCGGCAAAAATACGGTCTGCCTCCACTTCAGTCAGCACGGTCAGCGCAAGCGAAAAACCACCAAAACCTATATTTTCTCCATGGCTGTCTGACGCCATCAGTGTAGTGGTGCCGATACGAAAAGTGGCGTGCATGATCTTGTTCTCAAAGCCCGGCGGGAGTGCGCCGACTGGCGGCGGCTCCGGACTGTCCCGGTAACGCAAAAGCAGATCCACTTGCGCATCGAGTGAACTTCGATAGAATTCGAGCGCCTCTTCGCAACACCCGTCAAAAAACAAATAGGGTTGAACCAGCACATTGAACATGATTACACCTCCAATTCTCGCTTGCTTTCACTGACGCATGTCAGGGCTCGCGACTGACGGGTTGAATACTTCGTTCACCCGGCTGAAAGAACCGCCGGGCGTTGGTCCGCCGCTGATTGCATACAGGCGTCCATCAACCACCGCCGCACCCAGGCCGTGCCGTGCTGTCGGCAACGGCGTCATGGACCGCCATTGGTCCGTCGCAGGATGATAGGCCTCATTGGTGGCAAAAGTCCCTGCTTCGGATTCTCCGCCTACGACATAAATCCACTCTCCGATGACGCCCGCAGTCATGCCGCTCCGGGCAGTGGGCAGGCTGGCCCGCGATTGCCACTGATTGGTTTGGGGATCATATGCCTCCACCACCCCCATATTCCGCTGATAATCCAACTCGGGCCGGCCGCCAATGGCATAAATATGGTCACCAGCTGCCACGACCGCCAAATGGTCTCTTGGCGTCGGCATCGGCCTTGCGGATGACCAAGTATTGGTTTTGGGATCAAAAATTTCCACTGCCGCAGCATTACGCTTGCCGTCATAACCACCGATGGCATACAGGCGGTCCCGGTATACGGCCACTCCCAGTCCGCCGCGTGCCGTTGGCATGGGCGCCATCTCGCGCCATTCCCGGGTGGCAGGATTGTATTGGTAAACATTTGACGTGGCATGCCAGATGGACAGGAAGGAATGGGCAAAACCGCCAACCACGTACAAGAACCCATCAAGCTCGGCAATCCCCGCATGGTGCCTGCCCGCCGGAAGAGACGTCGTCATCGACCATGAGTCGGCAGCGGGATCATAGACCTCCACATCACCGCTGATAGCAAACTCCAGGATATTCTGCCAGCTGGGTTTGGCAAAGCCGCCGACCACGTAAATCTTGCCATCAAGCGCCGCCGCGGCAACCTCCGTCCGCTCCATGAGAGCGGGAGCGGCCATTGTCCAAGCGCCCGTGCCGGTGGCTTCGGCCCGCATCGCATCCGGCCTTGCCAGACACAAACCCAAAAAGCCTGCAAGGATCAAAAATTTCAAGGTAGGCATGGGATATTCCTCCTGAACGTAATTGATAGGAACAAATACACGACTTGCACATTTCAGCGCCCCCATCCATATTCGGCCACAAACCAGACCCATCTTTCAGCAACAAAAAGGATGGGCGGGGCCGCTTACATCTTACGCCCACCCCCGATAGAATGCACCCCTGACCAGATCACACCGGCAGGATTCGCTATCAGTATAATCCGTCCATGCATTCATTCAGGAGGCATTCATGAACCTGAGTCTTTTTCGTCACGCCTTTGTGCTGATTCTGCTGGCACTCATTTCCGGTTTGTTCGTGTCGTCAATGGCAGTCCCGCGGCTGGGTCTCGCAGCGCACACCATCGGCATCCTCGGCGGCGTGCTGCTGATCGCCATCGGGGCCATTTGGCAACACTTCCATTTGTCTGGCAGACAGTATTTCTGGCTCCAATGGTCATGGCTTTATTCCAGCTATGCCAATTGGCTCGGTTGTCTGATCGGAGCCATACTCGGAACCGGCCAGACCACACCGGTGGCATCGGCAGGATTCGTTGGCAACGCTGCTGCAGAAAATCTGGTGGGGATGACCCTCGGAAGCGTTGTCCTCACATCGTTTATCGCAGTCGGACTGTCGCTTTGGGGGCTGCGACGCCATGCCGTGTAGAAGCCACGAACCAGGCGCAGGTCACCCTACTACAACAGTCCGCTTCCACCATCTCGTTGCTTACCATTCGCAGGAATTCACGGCTTGAATTAACCACGAATGATTGAGTGGTGATGTTCTGATAGGTTGAGTTTTGTCATGTAGCAGGGTGGAGACGTGACAACCGGCCCAATTACGGGTGATACACAACCGAGGTGGTTTTTATTATTAGTGTCCATTGGTGCGCATTCGTGGTTTGAATTGTAGTTTTTCTCTATATGGCGATTGACTAACAATCGTCCGGGTTTGACAGTGCGAATGCACACGAATGATTGAGTAGTGATGTTTACATGGGTTGAGTCTTGTCATATCTAAAGCTTTATTCACGAACCGGCCCTATTCTCAAAGGATTGCCGGCATGTTTGACATCCACTCCAGCTTTCAGTAGATTCTAAAAAGGAGAGGCTGTCAACTTCTGCTTTCCTTCGGTGTTTCTGTTGGACGATCGAACGATCCGCCGTCTCAGGCTCAATCCTGGGCCGTATCGATGGCAGATTTCATGCAAGGAGCATGCGATGACGCTTGACCCCTTTATTCTTGCCCGCATACAGTTCGCTGCCAACATCAGTTTCCATATTCTTTTCCCCGCCATTACGATGGGCCTGGCTTGGTTGCTGATGTATTTCCGCATCCGCTACACGTTGAGCCGCAACCAGGTATGGGAGCAGGCCTACTACTTCTGGGTCAAGATTTTTGCCCTCAGTTTTGCGATGGGTATCGTCTCTGGCGTTACCATGAGCTTCCAGTTTGGCACCAACTGGCCCGGTTTCATGGAGCGGGCAGGCAATATCGCTGGCCCCTTGCTGGGCTACGAAGTGTTGACAGCATTTTTTCTCGAAGCATCGTTCCTTGGCATCATGCTGTTTGGCAAGAATCGTGTTTCCAACCGCCTTCACCTCGTTTCCACCTTCCTGGTGGCTTTCGGCACCACCCTGTCGGCTTTCTGGATTCTGAGTCTCAATTCCTGGATGCAAACGCCAACCGGTTACACTATCGAAGAAGGCGAATTCATGGTCAAAAGCTGGTGGGAAATAATTTTCAATCCCTCATTTCCCTACCGCTTTACCCACATGATGATCGCCTCGCTGCTGACCAGCGCCTTCCTGGTAGCTGGAATCAGCGCCTGGCGCATACTCAAGGGTGCAGCGGGCCCCGACACTTGGCGTGCAATGAAAACCGGCATCGCCATGGCTGCACTGCTGGCCCCGATTCAGATTCTGGTGGGCGATCTGCACGGACTCAATACCCTGCAGCATCAACCGGCCAAGATTGCTGCCATGGAAGCTGTCTGGGGAACCGAGCGCGGCGCGCCTCTGGTGTTGTTTGGCTGGCCGGATGAAGAGCGCCGCGAGACGCGTTGGGCAGTACAGATCCCCAAGGGCGCCAGTCTGATCCTCACCCATGAGCTGGATGGCGAAATCCTTGGACTCAATGAATTCGAGGGCGCACACCCGCCAGTGGCGATAGTTTTCTGGGCATTCCGCGTCATGGTCATCATCGGCATCCTGATGCTGATAATCGCCTGGTGGAGCGTATGGGCATTACGTGGCGGACGCCGCCCCAGTCAGTTGCTGCTCAGGTCGCTCTCATGGATGACCTTCTCCGGCTGGATCGGCGTGCTGGCCGGCTGGTATGTCACGGAAATCGGCCGCCAACCCTGGATTGTGCAGGATTTGATGACCACTGCCGAAGTCGTGGCCGATCACAGCGCCGCCACCCTGACCGGCACCTTATTCGGCTACCTGTTGCTGTATCTGTTTTTATTGATATCCTACATTGGCGCGCTCCGTTACCTGTCCGCCAAGCCGGCGCCAGCGGCGATCCCACGACACGCCCCCCCGGCAATCCAGACCGATTTGAGAGGAGGTTGATATGGAATACTGGCTACCAGTGATCTACCTGGGCATCATGGGGCTCGCACTGCTGGTGTATGTGATTCTCGACGGCTACGATCTTGGCGTTGGCCTGCTGCTGCCCGGTGCCAGCGAGGCGGAAAAAGATACCATGATCGCTTCCATCGGCCCCTTTTGGGATGCCAACGAGACCTGGCTCGTGCTCGGTATTGGCGTACTGCTGATCGCCTTCCCCAAGGCACATGGCATCATCCTGACCGCACTCTATATTCCGGTCACACTGATGCTGTTCGGATTGATTCTGCGCGGAGTCGCCTTCGATTTGCGGGTCAAGGCCGGCGATGCCCGCAAAGGGCTATGGAACAAAGCTTTTTTCATTGGCTCCCTGCTCGCCTCACTGGCCCAAGGCTGGATGCTGGGTGCCTATATCACCGGACTTGAAACCACTCGGCTGAGCCTACTGTTTGCGGCACTGATTGCCGTCACGCTACCTGCACTCTATATTTTACTGGGCGCGGCCTGGTTGTTGATGAAAACCGAAGGGGCGCTATTTGCCAAAGCGGTGCGCTGGGCGAGGTTGGCATTGTTACCAATGGGGTTGGCATTGGTGCTGGTATCGATCGCCACACCCCTGGTGAGCGATGCCATTGCCGAGCGCTGGTTCACATTGCCCAATGCCATTGGTCTGCTGCCGATCCCACTTGGCTGTGTGCTGTTGTTTATTGGCATGGCCTGGATAGTGGGCAGACCGGAGCTGCTGGCACGTGGCTATGCCTGGCTGCTGTTTGCCGGACTGGTCGCGTTATGCATACTGGCCTCACTGGGACTGGCCTTCAGTCTGTTTCCCGACATCATCATCGGCCAGATGGATATCTGGCAAGCTGCCGCCAGTGTCGACTCCCTGCTGTTCATCTTGGTCGGGATTGCCATCACCTTGCCCGCCATCATTGGCTACAGCATTTTCGTATATCGCGTTTTCCACGGAAAAGCCAGCGATTTACGCTATGAGTGAGAAACCTGCGGCTTCCGAAACGAAGCTTATTCGGCATCGTTGCCCGGTCCATGAGGCAACCCGGCCTATTCCACCGAGCATATCGATCAAAAGACGAGCACCTTGCCGGGTCGCAAATCATGAAAAATAAAGAAACAGAAACAAATATATAAACTCTTTATTCGCTGCCTGGCCCCATTACTATGCGTGCGCGGCAGCTCCGTTGACAAACAGCGGATCATACGCCAATGTCTTCGGACCAGAGCGACGGCTGGTTTTCTACAAACTCACGCATAAGCTTGATACAAGCCGGATCCTGAATGATCTCAATCTCAACACCATGGTCTGAAAGCCACTGCTCCTCGCCCATGAAGGACTGATTTTCGCCGATAACAACCCTCGGAATACCATAGAGTATAATGGCACCGCTGCACATGGCGCATGGTGAAAGTGTCGTGTAGAGAGTGCACTCGCGGTAGAATGCGGCAGATCGACGCCCTGCATTTTCAATCGCATCCATTTCGCCATGAAGGATGGCGCTGCCTTTCTGGACGCGACGGTTGTGACCGCGGCCGGCGATGGTGCCGGAATGCACGAGGACAGAGCCAATAGGGATGCCACCCTCAGACAAGCTACGCTCGGCCTCTTCTATTGCTGCGCGCAGGAATGGATCCATGGTATTCCTCCTCAAGTCATGGTCAAATAATGCAGGAACGCGCTAGGAGGCTGTCAATGCCAGTTGCATACTGATCCGTTTTTTTTGACAATCTGCGATTTAGACTTTCTCGCTTACTTCCCATCATATGCCCTTTGAAGCTGAGCGAGATCAAATTTCTTCATCTTGAGAAATGCTTGGGTAACTCGGCCCAATCTCTCGGCATCCTGATCCTGCATCATTTTGTCCATGACAGCCGGTACGATTTGCCATGAAAGACCATACTTGTCCTTAAGCCAGCCGCATTGTTCAGCCTCCGGAACGACAGAAAGCTTTTCCCAGTAGCCGTCGATCTCGTTCTGATCTTCGCAATTCACCATAAACGAAAGGGCTTCGTTAAAGGAAAAATCGTGCTCGCGGGCGCTGTCCATGGCAGCGAACCACTGCCCCTCCAGCATGAAGTCGGTGAACATCAGCGCGCCCTCCTTGTCGGGTTCCATGCCCGCTGGGTAGCGCACCATTACACCGCGTTTAGAATTCTTGAATACAGAGAGGTAGAACTCGGAGGCCTCCTCCGCCTTGCCGTACACGCCCCCTACGAACAGGAGCGACGGGATAATAAACGGCCGCATCCCACCCTCTGGGTTGGTGAGTATGAGCTGCCATGACAGCCCATACTTGTCTCGAATCCACCCGTAGCGTTCGCTGAAGGGATAATTGTCGATCGGCATCAATACTTCCCCGCCCTCGGAGAGTTTCACCCACACTTCATCGATTCTTGTTTTCGCGTCCTTGTCCTGGCCCTGGTCGAAGTTGACCATGAGAGATACCGATGGGTTGAACCTGCACATAGGGCCCGCACTTATCGCTATAAACGAGCACCCTCCCAGCACGAACGACACGACATCGCAGTCACCCGACGGCGTATTGTGCAGCACAGTAATGCCTTTGATTCTTGAATCGGGAAAGATAGAGCAATAGAAATTTGCTGCTTCTTCTGCTTCCCTGTCGAACCACAGATGTGGAACGATCCTTTGGTTGATCACTGCCATCGAATTCTCCTTACAAGGCTAACCCCAAGCTCACCGGTGGCTATGGAGCGCAGCGGAATTTTCGTCCGGTGCCGCGACTTGTTATTTGCCTGCATTTTCAACGTGCTTCTTAAAAATGTTTCAGAATCCTTTGCCAACCTTGCCGTTGTTGCTCAGCAGAAAGCTCATCTTCGGCTTCGAAGGCTTCTACAACTCGAATTCCCTGCTCAGTTTCAGAGAAGGTGATTCTCATTTTCGATCATCATCGAGCGCGAATTCAACACTTTGAAGCACATTGATTGCTGTAAACGTTCCTTCAAAGTCGAATCCCATTGCACCATCCTTCGCCTCCATACGATAGCTGAATTTGCCGCCAACCCTGAAATCAATTTTGAGATCTGAGAATATCAATCGACTGATGCAAAATTCCATTTCTTGATGCCGTCAGGCGTTATCCAGGCAGACCAAACCTGTGCTATCGGTGTGCTCACTGTCGTTTCTATCGAGATTTCCACCCTTACTCCTTTCGTAATCCGAGAGTCTTGGCAACCAACCTCCGCGTAGTGAGCTAGTTTGGAAAATCAGCGAAAAATCCGCTCCAATTGACGCGTCAAGCAGTTTCACCCAGATCGCCTTTATGTATCTCATAGCGGGCTTCAGCCATCCCCGCACTCATCTGACGAACAGAAACCAGGCGCAAGATTGGACTTAGCACACGACGAGGAAAAAGCGGCTTTCCTTTGCCAAGAGTGACCGAGCCAATCTGGACGATAAGTTCATCCAGCAAGCCTGCATCGTAGAATTGTCCCGCGAGCTCACCGCCCCCAACGATCCAGATATTCTTGCCATCCGCAGCCGCTCGCATTTTGGCATGAACCGGACTCACATCACCACTGACGAACCGTACATCTGCACCGTCAACTCTTGGAAGCATTCGGCTTGAGAATACCCATGCCGGTTGAGCATAAGGCCAAGGCGAGCCTGCTTCCTCAGCAATCTTACTTGCGTTGCGCAGCATCCATTCATAGGTAGCCGATCCCATAGCCAAAGAACCAATTTCCGATATAAACGCTGGATAACTGGAATTATTCAGATCGCCGAGAGGGAAAAGCCAATCCAATGAGTCATCTTCCGTTGCGATGAATCCATCAAGGCTTGTGGCTGTGTAGTACTGGGTTTTCATGGCTTAATTGCTACCCCATTACTGCCGACTAATGAACTAGACATAACATAAAAGCACAAAGGGGGATTAGACTAAACAACCACCGGTTCAAGCCGGTGGGTTTGAGTTACGGACTGAAAGCCCGTATACGCGTCGACTGAACGACGCATCTTATTCCGGTTCCATTTTAAAATTATCATTTGGATTGGGTTCAAAGTGATGCTCCAAATATTATTTGATCATTTCCTCTGTCATCTGGCCCACTGTCGCACGTAAATATCCTCGCGCCCAAAAATGCCTTCCCCAATACTTCCTTTTCAAGTGGGGAAACTCTTCAAACAGATAGCTTGATGTCCAACTTTTTATCCGCCTCATAATCTCACTCGGAGCCATCTCCGGCGGACAACTCACCAGTATATGCGCATGATTTTACTTACCATTCCCTGTACAACTCTGATTTCGAATACTTCGCACGTCTGACGCACCAACTTTCGAACCCGTTCTGCTACCTCCCCTTTCAGAACCTTATATCTAAGCTTCGTTATCCATACAAAATGATACTCAATCTGGTAAACCGCATGACTTCCATGTCTATAATCCATGCCACACCTCCTGTGTGACATATTCTCGCAGCTAAAGCCGGTGGATTTAACCTTGTGATGGATACTAAACAACCACCAGCTAAAGCTGGTGGGTTAGTGACAATGACTAAAGTCAGGATACGGGTCTTAACCCAACTTCGTGACCCTATCTCAAACATCCCCAATTTTTCAACAAGTTAAAATTTTCAACTGGAGTCGGTTGGCACTACGGATTTTTTTCTGTC
>NZ_FNOY01000100.1 GCF_900107165.1 Nitrosomonas halophila | reverse complement strand
TCTACCAGAGCAAGTCTGGCTGAACCCAGAGAAGGACGGGGGTGACTTAAAGGTCGCCGTGTAGATGAACACGACAACTACCTTGACAAACAGCGATTAACAATCGACAATCTGCTGGATTTCATTGACAAGGATGACCCGTTATTACTCAATGCGATTGGCAAGCTCGATTCCAAATTATCCAAAAAACTGGTGCAGGATTTACAAACTCTGGCACTGGGACACGGAAACCTGTTTTCGCAATCAGGAGAGTTACTGAACACTGAAAATTTATTCGATCGTTCATCCGACAAGACCCAGCTGACTATTATCAATACCAGCAATTTGGGCAACAATGACAATATATTATTTTGGGTATCGCAGCTATTGTTGGATATTGGCCGCTTCGCAGCAAAATCACCAAGCGAAAAACTGCAGGGCGTCATTTTATTTGACGAGGCAGATCTTTATTTGCCAGCCCAATCCAAGCCAGCCACCAAAGAACCATTGGAAAATTTACTCAGGCGTGCGCGCTCGGCGGGCATTGGGCTGATGCTTGCAACCCAGAGCCCGGGTGATCTGGACTACCGATCCCGCGACCAGATTTCCACATGGTTTATTGGGCGTATCAAAGAAAAAACGGCTCTGGATAAATTAAAGCCCATGCTAAGTGAAGCGAAGACGGATGTCTCCAGCAAGCTGGCCAACCAGTCAGCAGGAGAATTTTACGCCATCCATAATGGAGAAGTGAGCAATATCAAAGCAGATCTTTCTCTCGTGCAGGCCGAACAAGTGCCAGCGCATGAAATTTTAAAGTTGGCAGGCAAGAAAAAAGAAAATCGAATTTCAACCTTTTTTCAAAATATGTTTACAAGCTCGGGATAATTCCTTTTCAGTTTTATGGTGCGTAGGGTATGTTTACGCACCATAAAATGGACGTCAGATTATCACCAGGACACATGCTCATCATTCACGAAGCTAAAAATTGCGGAGCCAAACATCCAGCTTGGCAGGTTCGTCCGCAGTAGATCAGTCTCGGACAGCTTCCTAGTACTCCGTTCCGCCAAACCGCTTACATGAAATCGCGCCTTCGTCCGTCATGCGTTGTTGCAAATCCTCGCCATAGCTACGGCTATGACTGCGGTTTGCGCCTAGCCTGGCAGGCGAATCCATCGATTTCATTTGTAAGCTAATTGACAGAACGGAGTACTAAGCAGAATCCAAGTGCTGGAGGGCCATTGCATGGCTTTCTATATAGCGCTGGTATTTTTTCTCCTTGATGGCATCGATATGTACAAGAATCAGGGCATCCACGCAATTCGAGAAATCTGGATCGATATTGAAGCCCAGAAATTCACAGCCGCCTGGCCGGCATAGTTCCGCATATTGTTTATACAACACGGGTACCTTTACACCCAAATCGTCCATCCGTTGTTTGAGAATGGCATATGCACGCTTATATTCCGTTTCGTTTGACACTTTACCAAAGGGGACAAAACCCTGGGTTCGGGCGAATTCGAATGGGAGTCTGGGCGTGGACAGCTGTTTGTCATTGCCAAGGAGTTCCGTGTAAAAACTCGCAATCATTTTCTGTGCCGGTACAGGCAATGAAATGCTCATTGAAACCGGCCCAAACAGATAACGTATCTCGGGATGCAGATAAAGATAGGCGCCGATTCCGTACCAGAGATAATCCAGGCTGCGCTTTCCCTGATATCTGGGCTGGATGAAACTGCGCCCCAGTTCTATGGCCTGTTCGAGATAGGGCATGAATGATTGATCAAACTTGAACAAGCTGTTGGTATAGAGCCCTGTTTCCCCGGATTTTCCAAGAATTTTGTTTGCTTCCCCGATACGGTAGGAACCGATAATTTCCAGTTCATCCTCATCCCATAGAATAAGGTGCCGGTAATAGCGGTCATACTGATCGATATCCAAGGCATTGCCCGTGCCCTCCTGCACCTGCCGGAAGGATAACTCGCGCAAACGGCCGATTTCCCGCATTACACTGGAATTGGGCATATAATCAAACAGGTAAATATGTTTGCCATCCTGGGTCCGGCCAATCAGCTGCGAAGCACGCAGTTCCTTGCGGATCAATTTGGTTTTGACTGGGTGGATAATATTTTCCACCGGTTTGAACAGTTCTTTTTTCTTTTTCTTGCTAAACAGGTAAACCTGTTGCCGCATTAATTTTGCGATATGCTTCTTCGGCATATCCATTGCTGCAATCGAATTCCAGGGTATCGGTTTGCCAATCCTGAATGAAATTTCGCTACCCTTTTGATTGAACATTTCATTGACCAGCATCATCGTGCCAAGCGGTTTATAGATGCTCGAAAGACCATAAAAAAGCATCGAATTTTTTCCGCCTATATATACGGGAACAATCGGCGCCTGCGCTTTCTTGGCCAGGGACAAAAAACCGGTTTTCCACTTGCCGTCACGAATGCCCATTGGGCAAATACGCGAAACTTCTCCAGTCGGAAACAAGATGACAGCCTGCTCCGCTTCCAGGGCTTCGACAATCTGATGCATACTGTTGCGATGGGTGGCTAATTTTGACAAATTGTCGATCGAAAGAAACAGGCCTTGCAGCGGTTCAATACAGCTCAGCAATGACGTCGCAACAATTTTTACATCTGTTCTGATTTCCGACACCAACTTGAGCAACGCAAGTCCATCCAGGGAACCAAGAGGATGATTGGCCACAATCAATACACGTCCCTGATCAGGGATATGCGCCCGGTCCTTGCTGGAGACCTGGAAAGTAAAATTGAAATGTTCAAGAACCGCATCATTGAATTCCAGTCCCTCCAGATGGCGGTGGGTTTCAATGAAAGCGTTGATTTCATTTTGATGGAAAAGCACCTTCAAAACGGAAGAAGCGACCTTCCGCAGCGGTTTATCGATACGCTGATCCACTCTCTGGAAATAATCTTTAAACAAGGCATCGACATCAAGCATATATCTCCACTCCCTCACATAAGTTCCGGATAAGATATACGATCAATATGACCAAGAAATTACACTTGGGACAATCCAGAAATGTCACCCCCAGCAGATCAAGCGCGTCTCACCGAGCGCCGGTAAACAAAGTTGAATCCGGTTCGAACCATTGCCTGATGGTATAGGCCAACCATTCCGGCTCATCCAGCGGCAAATCATGGCCTGCAGTCGCGTGCTCCATATAGTCTGCTTGCCAGGCCTGTGCCAGCGCCAGGCCACAGCGGTAATCCACCAGACGGTCCGCCCGGCTGGCCACGATCAGCACCGGTTGCCACGGTTTGGCGGTAACAGAAAATTTCGATGCAGCCAGAAACTGATTCCTGGCGCTGGTCATGGAGACCGGATTTTGTCGCTGCCACTGTTGCCAGCGTTCGAGCAGCTCGCTGTCATGACCGTGACAGTTCGAAGTCAGCGCCAGAATATCCGCTTCCCTGGACGGGGCCGGCCTGAAAAGCATCCTGATGAGACAGGGATAGATTGTCCAGCGCAAGCGCTGGCAAAACGGAGAGAGCGGCCTTGCACTGGTATTGATCAAAACCGCCGCTTCCACTTCATCCGGGTACCGGACCATCCAGTCGATAGCAATCATCCCGCCCATCGAAAGCGCAATCAATCTGAGCGGGCGGTTGATGGGCACTTGCTTACGCAACGCATCGGTCATGCCAGCGATTGTGCTGGGGCTCGTCATATGATGCATGCGCCCATTGCCGGGAATATCCAGCGTCATGATCGTAGCAGAAGGAAACTGCTGCTGCAGCTTTCCGGCAAAACACCCCCAGTGCCTGGCCTCGCGCAACAGACCACGGATCAAAACAAAATGCGCGCCCTCCATCATGAGTACCAAAGCGCCAATGCTTGCCGTTCCAGTTCCGGCGCGTCACTTTTATCGAGCCAGCTTTCATACGACAGCGATGCGTGCAGCAAGAACTCCATGAGGATCAGATGACTTCTCAGCACCCGATTGAGCCGGTGGGGTTTGATCGGATGATACAAACCCAGCAATTGACGCAATTGCAACGGATTCTTGCGTATCCATCGCCATGAGCCCATTTCAAGGGTCAGTGGCAAAAAAATATTGTTGCCCGCCAATGACCGCAAATAAAGAAAATCCCAAAGATCGCCATGCACCAAGTAGTGCTGGGATTGCGGCTCGAAGAGGTAATCCTGATGGGGATAAGTCTGCATAAACAGATCCCGCAGGCAACAAACTTCTTTTAGATGTTTAATCGGCTCAAGCCGGCTTCTGGCATAAGGAAACCAGATCTGGTTACGGTAACCGAAACCCGAGTGACAATCCAGAACCAGGCTGAACGGCGCAGGCAAAACTTCCTGCACGATGAAGTCACACAATGCCTGCGATTCGGGTTGCATGGCCTCAGAAACTCGCCCCCGATACCATGGCAAAAAAGATGAAATGCGATGCCCGCCTGCAAGCCAGATTGTCTTTTCATGACTGTCTACCGGCGCATTGCGCATCAAATCGACGCCCTGGCCATTTGCGCGGGTATAGTTGAGCATGCCCACCGGATTGACCAGCGGTAAAACATGAATGCGCACCCGGTGCAGCATATCAATCAAAACCCGATCCCATTTCAGACGTTCCAGCAAACCTTCCAAAAATGCGATCACTACTTGCGTGCCGATACGCTCCAGCCCATGCACACCCGCAACATAAGTCATGCATGGCGCATCTTGCGAGCCGCTCCCAAGTGTCAGGGCATAAATTGGCAGCGAGCTATCCCCGCTGGAAACATGGCACAGCACTTGGCTGCGTAAATGTAATGCATCCCCTGACTGAATGATGGCTTCAATTTGATCGAGCTCAGGAAATGACTGTTTCAGAAGTGGATTGTCATGCATGATGGCGGATTAGAGATTCCCAGAACCGAGAAACGCCACATCAAACCAGAATTCCATTTTAATTCCTGGTGGGCAAGTCCATAATAAAAGAATGCGTATTGTCTAACCACAGGATAGGGAGTCATCATGGATTTGGAAATAGGCAAACTGGATGCATTAAAATTTTCGACCAAACAGTACATCAGCAATGCCTGGCTCGCCCTAGGCATACATTTGGTGGTACTCGGGTGGCTGTTTTCATCTCAGCAGATACAGATGCTCATAAAAGAAAAACTGTTCATACAAATCGGCTTGACATGCCTGCTGTTACTGATCGAGTGCCTGCGCTGGTTTGTAAACTGGCCCATTCATCGCCGCATAAGACTTCTTGAAATGGAAGTGGCGGCAAAAACCAGCGCAACGCTTGCGCAGGCCTATACCATCAAGCCCTACAGATTTATCTGCAATGAACTGTTGATTTGCTTGCTGACGATTTTTGCCATCACCTTCATCTGGCTTTATCCCTACCTATAGCGCAGAAGCCTGCAGGCTCACATATCCCCAGATCGACTACACCACAACATTTTTGTCAGGGCAGCGGGCATCCATGCAAACACCATTGCCACCGCCTGCCCGCGTCCGGCGGAAACAGGCAGGGAATCCAGGCCCGGAATCAAGAGAGCAAGAATTAAAATTCTCGATTCCAGACCTGATCATAATCTTTTATCTTGACAGTTTATAGCGGAAGTATGAGGTGGTTGAAGTTTGAGTGAACCGGAGTGTATGTGTTAACTCAGGATCTGACCATTTTTGTGCGCCACCACAATTATGATTATTCTCAATGACTTCCACGAAGCAAGCCGGCCACACTTAGATCTTCATCGATTTCTGGCCAATGAATTCCTTCGCCGTCACCCAGCAGCTCGAAATTCCCTAGCTGGCTTTTCGTGGCGTTCGTCAACGGAGTAGTCTTGACAAGGATGCAGTATAAACTTATTTTTCTTTTTTATCGACCTGACCCTATTGCATACGTAGACTGGCGGCGAGCCTGCGAACTCCAACGCAAACACCGCAGCAAAGGTGATGAACATGTTGGGGTTCATTGCATTCACCCCATTGAATACCGGTCGCTTTCCGGCTCAGCATGATCGTTTTCAATGGTATTCATTTTTTCACCCCGTCTTATTGTGCTTGAGGAACTTCAGCATGCAACTTAACGCCCAGGGCGCGTATTACTTTAAATATCGTATCAAAACGCGGTTTTGCGCCGGGTGCCAGTGCTTTATACAAGGCTTCCCGCGTCAAACCAGAAGCCCTGGCAACTTCCGTCATGCCACGGGCGCGAGCAATACTGTGGAGCGCCTGAGTCAATGCTGATGGATCATCTTCCTCCAAAACAATCGTAAGATATTCAGCAACAGCCTGCGCGTTATCGAGGTGTTCGACAATGTCAAATTCAGGTAAATCAGCGATTTTAATTTTATTGACCATAATAGCTTAATCCTCCAAAGAAGCGGCTATGCTTTGCGCCTTGGCAATATCCTCGTTCTGGCTCGACTTGTCGCCGCCGCCAAGCATCACAATCAATAACTCGCCGCGTTGAATGTAATACATACGCCAACCAGGACCGAAATGTTCGCGCATTTCAAACACACCATTTCCCACCGGCTTGATGTCGCCCAGATTACCGTTCTGGGCTTTTTCCAATCGGCGCGCAAGACGACGCCGCGTCATACCATTCTTCAAGCCAAACAACCAAGCTTTGAATTGAGGGAGCTGCTTAATGATAAGCATGATGGAAAAATGTAATCGCTTGTTCACACCCTGTCAAGCGTACCGCATTAACGAATGCGGATGCTCAGCCCACGCAGGTCAATGGAATGAACTCCTCGGGCTATAAATCAAGCAATTCCAATTTCTCGACTTCATCGAGATTGACCCGTTGTTTTGCTTGCCACAGATCGTAGTTGTCCTTGCATGGCGAGCCAGCTCTCCGGCGTGCGCCCCAATGTTTTAGACAACCTCAACGCCATTCCAAAGAATAGAAGGTTAGAGTAGAGAGCAGGCTTTCGCCTGCCCTCCCTCATCAAACCGGAAAGAAAAAAGGGTAGCGTCCGTACGCAGTAACAGCAGCAAATCTAGCGGGTTGAAGTCCCGTCCGGGGAGTTGTCCGTACGCCCCGGTAGCATGAGGAAACGGCGTCGCGGCAACGCGGGGTCGTGAGTTTCCACACAGCAAGAGAGCAGGCCGTAACGCAAGTGAACCCATGAGTAGCCTCGTAAACGAAGTGG
>NZ_FNOY01000144.1 GCF_900107165.1 Nitrosomonas halophila | reverse complement strand
GTAACTATTCAGCGAAAAAAATGCAAAAAGTGCTTGACAGGGTTTTTGTGTAAAAAAGCAAGATTACCGATACATTTGGAGTTGCCCGTCAGGGCCAGTGCAATAGCCGCATAAAGATGTATTACAGCCGTCAAAATAGTTAATTCACGCACGTGAAGGTCGGCAAAAATACAGTGCGCTCCGGCGCGATCTGCAGCGAAAAATTGTGCTTTGAAAACAGGTTGTACAATAGCGTTATATCAGAAACAGCTATTGGAACAACACATTGACAGTTGACGGCATAGACGTAGAAGCCACGATAAAAAAGGTGCAAGAACTTCTGGCGCAGGAGCAAAACCTGTCGCCAGCATTCAGCACCACGCTGGAAGCGCTGTTAGTGGTTGTTCAAGTGCTGGCAAATCGTTTAGGCCTTAATAGTCGCAACAGCAGCAAACCGCCATCATCAGACAAGAATCGCCCCCGCGAGAAACGAACCGGAGAAGGTAACCGCAAAGCGGGCGGTCAGACAGGTAGTGCTGGCGCCACGCTTCGACAAACGGATGACCCCGATGAGATCAAAGTGCTGGCGGTTGATCGTTCGATTCTGCCACCAGGTCAATACCGGGAGGTGGGGTTTGAGCGGCGCCAGGTATTTGATATCGACATCAGCCGTTTAGTCACTGAATACCGAGCAGAGGTGCTGGAAGATGAAGATGGACGGCGTTTTGTGGCGCCGTTTCCGGATCATGTCACCAAAGCAGTTCAGTATGGCAATAATGTCAAGGCCCATGCCGTTTATCTGTCGCAATACCAACTGATTCCCTATCATCGGGTACGGGAATACTTCCAGGACCAGATAGGTCTACCTATCAGCGCAGGCTCGATCTACAACTTCAATCAGCAGGCCTATACCCTGCTTGAACCATTTGAGCAAAAGCTGATTGAAAAGCTCAAGGCATCACCTTTGTTGCATACCGATGAAACGGGCATCAATATCAGTGGCAAGACACATTGGCTGCATTGTCACTCAAATGAAAACTGGACACTGTTTTATGCACATACTCACCGCGGCACCGATGCCATGAATGAGAAAGGTGTGCTACCACAGTTCAACGGCATCCTTTGTCATGACCATTGGAAGCCCTATTACCGGTACACCGCTTGTCTGCACGCACTGTGTAATGCCCATCATCTGCGTGAGCTGGAACGTGCCTATGAACAGGATAACCAGCAGTGGGCGAGACAGATGCAAACGTTGCTGCAAGCCATTCTGACAGATGTTAAAGCACAAGGAGATGTTTTACCCACAGAACAGGCCGAGCATTATACACAACGCTACCGGGCTTTATT
>NZ_FNOY01000053.1 GCF_900107165.1 Nitrosomonas halophila | reverse complement strand
CGACAGAAAAAAATCCGTAGTGCCAACCGACTCCAGTTGAAAATTTTAACTTGTTGAAAAATTGGGGATGTTTGAGATAGGGTCACGAAGTTGGGGTAATAGACTTTTTGACGCGCCTGTACTTTTGCTTCACTGAAAGACTGAGGCGCTGCACTGACCGAATGAAAGAGAGCGCCGATAACGGTAAAGCAAACGAGCAGCCTTATCATCTGATTTTTTCTAAGATAGAGCACAATAAAGTCAGTAATTTGACGCTAAATCTTCTGTGTACAATCGGAAAGATTGATCTACAGTACCAACTTTATTCGATAGTCGAGGCAGTCCGTTAACGATTGCCTGAGTTTGCAGACTGACGGTGATGACGCGCAGGAAGAGTTCGAGTGGGTATCTGGGGTTTCCCATTGTTTCGATTGCCCAGTCGTTGGCATCGTTGGTGATGCCGGATTTTTTGTCGGTGGTAACAGCTTGGCGTTCAATGATCCATTCCAGTGCGGGTTTGCCGTTGACAATATAGTCGTAGGCTTTTTCAGGAATATTTTCGATGGTAATTTTACCGTTGTAAATAACCTTGGTTTTGTCATCCTTACTGGCTAATTTCATTTTGGTGACGTAGAAATCTGTGTCTTCCCCTCCAAGGATTTGCTGTTCAGTGATTTTCAATCCTTTCAGGCTACCGGTAAGTTGTACGTCTGTGTATATGGGAATATTTTCGTAGTCCAGGTGCAGGCGTGCCAGGTCCCGGCCAGCTTGTGCAAAGGCGGCAAAGTCCTGATAGGTTTTCACACGGGGGATGCGTGGTAATTGCTTGCTGAGGTTGTCGGCATAGCGTTCGCGGTAGTCTTCGCTGTGCAGTAAGCCGTAAATGTAATAAAAGATATCTTCCTTGCTGATACGAGCCTGAGGATAGGCAGACTGGAAATGTGCCAGTCCTGCATCAGTGATGGCGTCTTTGCGCTGGTATTCTGATTCTTCTGCCTGCCCGAACAGACTGGTATTCTTTGGTGTTTTTTCGTAGAGGTAAAGCGGGAAACACTGACCGTTTGCATGCAATTGAACATCAGGTATTACGTTTGTAATAACACATGAAAATTCTTTGGATGTACCCAGCCCAGTCAAACAAATCACCAGGTTTTCACTGTTCCCTTCTGGGAATATGTGAGACATTTGATACCTACGATTATTTAACTCATGAGAAAAATAACAAAATTCTTTGGTAAAGGGTCTATACAATGATTTTCTTAATGACAGTTCATTAAATTCATATCTTTTATGCTTTCCTAGATCAGTTTTATTTGCAGCATCCCATGTAAAGAATAGAGAGTTATATTTGATAAATTCATCAACAGACAAATTTGATTGCTCTGCTGCATATCGATCAACCTCGGAATTATAGAACTCAATAGTTTTATTAATATTTTTAACAAGATGACCACAATCAAAGTTATAACACCAGGAATCCCGATTGGTCTTCACTCCGTTTGAGTAATTTTCAAAAACCACCTCTGTCGTTTTATCCTTTTTATCCCCCAAGCTAATGTAGGTATCAAAATTTGGGTCACGCTGTTTCAGCCAGTCACCAAATTTATCCGGCACGATCTGCTGCCAACCCTGTTGCTCGGTAATGCCGTTGATGCTGGTAAAGCCTTCAATGATTTCCAGTTTCTGTTCACGGGTCAGATAGTCGCCTATATCGTAGAAATAGATATTGCCCTGTGTTTTTGCTTTGGGATTTTTAACCAAAATAGAAATGGCAATTGGAGCACGGCTACCGGAACCAAAGATTTTTCCACCTTCCTGGCGGGAGCGTACGCCAGATGTACGCTGGTTTCCGCGCAGATGGAAGATATATAGCTTGCTGAATTCTTCCGCCAGGCACTGGCGCAGGCCATCGGCTGTATTGGCTTCAAGGAAACCGCCATTGGTAACAAAGCCGATGACACCACAATCCCTGATGCGATCTGATGAATAACGAATCGCACGAATATAGCTGTCATACAGGGCGTTTTTATTGGTGGCTTGTGAACGGGCGGCATAGGTACTGCGGATGCGCTCATCCAGTTGGGGGTATGGCACATTGGCGTTATTGTCGTTGGCTGATTCCTGCCCGGCTGAATAAGGCGGGTTGCTCATGATGACGCGAATGTTTAGCTTCTGCTGACGTTTGCGGCGAGTGCTGTTTTCTTCCAGCAGCGCATTGATCTGATCATCCTTTTCGGCCATCTGAAAGGTATCGGTTAAGCAAATTCCTTTAAATGGCTGGTATTCAATTGCCGGTTTTTTAGCAATCGTGGCGTCATTCTGCTCACCGTGAAGGTTGCCTGTCAGAATGCCGTGATAAGTGGCTTCAATGTTAATCGCAGCAATGTAGTAGGCCAGCAGTACAATCTCGTTAGCGTGGATCTCGTTTTTGTATTTTTCCGGCAGGCGATCTTCAGGAATGATGCCACTTTGCAGCAGCCGGGTAATAAAGGTGCCTGTACCAGTGAACGGGTCAAGAATATGGACGTTTTCATCAGCCATACTGGAATTAAATTCTGTTTGCAGCACATGCTCGACAGAATGAATGATGAAATCCACTACTTCTACCGGGGTGTAGACAATGCCTAGACGCTCGGTCATACGCGGGAAAGCATTACGGAAAAACTTGTCGTAAAGCTCTACCACGATGCGTTGCTTCCCTTCAGCAGAGTTAATGTTTTCTGCCTGCATTTTTACCGATTCATAGAAGGATTCCAGCGTATTGCGTTCCTTGTTCAGGTGATGCTCATTCAGTTTGTCCAGCACCTGTTGCATCGCCTGTGACATGGGGTTGTGCTTGGCAAAACTGTATTGTTCAAACAGGGCATCGAAGACTGGCTGGGTGATCAGGTGCTGTGCCAGCATTTCGATGATTTCCTCATCGCTGATGCTATTGTTCAGGTCATCGCGCAGTTCACTGGCAAAGGCATTGAAGGCATCAATTTCGGCGGTATTGGTTTTATCTTCCAGAATGGCCTTGATGCGGTCGATGTGGGTGTTGGCAATTTTGGCAATGTCATTGGCCCAGTCTTCCCAATGATGACGGTTACCGCATTTCTTGACGATCCTGGCGTAGAGGGCGCGTTCGATTTCGCCAACTTCGTAGGGTAATTCACTCTGATGAAGTTCTGGAGAGACAGCAGTACCAATAGCTGAACCCCCTCGGGCTTTTCCGGCGCTGCGCTGTTTTTTGGTTCGGCTTTTGGCCTTTGGAGTGACGCTGTCAGTGACCGCTACCACTTCCATTTTGGCGGGCATACTGCCATTGAATTCCAGCTTGTTGATCATGGCATCGAAGCGATCATCGTGCGCACGCAAGGCGTTCAGCACCTGCCAGACCACCCGATAGGTTTCGTTGTTATTAAGCGCTTCTGCCGGTTCTACGCCGGCTGGAATAACTACCGGCAGAATCACGTAACCCCGGTTCTTATCCGGTGCCAAGCGCATGACACGGCCAACCGATTGCACAACATCCACCTGAGAGGAACGGGGTGTCAGGAACAGCACGGCATCCAGCGAAGGCACATCTACACCTTCAGACAAGCAACGAACATTGGAAAGAATGCGGCAGGTGTTGTCTTCTGTTGTGGCTTTCAGCCATTCCAGTCGGCTTTCCTTTTCACTGGCGTTCATGCTGCCGTCCACGTGATCCGCTTCACATTTCATGAACAAGGCAGGTTCCAAAGCTGCATCCGGATCTTGCTCCCGCAAGGCTTTTATCTCGGCTTCCTGGTATTGGCTGACCACAGCTTCAAACATTTCTGCAATCAGTTTTGAGCTGACCTTATGTTTATTGCCTTTGTATTCTTTTTCAATGACCTGACAGAAAGCTACGGCGCGCTTCATAGGTTCAGCCAGTGCTTCAGTGCTTTCAAACAGACCCTGTTTTGACAGGGCTTTCCAACAGCCAATAATCCTGGCTGCATCATCTACTTTCAGAGAGTTGTCCTGCTTGCATAACAGATTCTGTAAACGGCGATTGATATGACTTTCATCCACAGCAAGTACGATCACTTTGTAATCCACCAGCAACTTGCGTGAAACCGCTTCGGAGAAAGTGATGACGTAGAGCTCCTTGCCATAAAGCGCCTCGTCATCCATGGAGCACAGAGTGACATTCTGGGTTTCTTTAGCCGCTTCACCAAAAATACGTGGTGTCGCTGTCATATATAAACGTTTACTACCCTTGATGTAGCTGTTGTCGTGTACTCTGACGAACGGGGATTCTTCCTCTTTGTCAAAGGTCGCTCCGGTGGTACGGTGAGCTTCATCGCAGATGATCAGATCAAAGACAGGAAGAGGCTGTTCTTCTGCCTGTTGCGCTTCATTCAGCACACCAATGGAGTGATAGGTGGAGAACACTACCGTCATGGCATTCGCTGAATGGTAGGCAGCGATCTGCTTGCATAAGGCGGAGGCGTTGGTTGTGGCCGGATACTGTAAATCGCTGATGCCGGTAATGATCCGGTCGTCATCCTTGTCATGTTTCTTGCCAACATCACTGTCGGAACAGACGGCAAAACTTTTCAAGAGAACGGTCGATTCCTGAGTCCATTCCGTCAGCGCTTGTCCTAACAGAGCGAGACTGGGTACAAGAAACAGCACGCGTTTACCCTTGCCTGCCATCTGTTCGGCAATTTTTAAGGAAGCAAAGGTTTTGCCGGTACCGCAGGCCATGATCAGCCTGCCCCGATCAGCTTGCTGCAAGCCGACAACAACTCTTTGCAGCGCTATTGCTTGATGTTCCCGAAGTTGTTTCTGCGGTTTCAGTACAGGCTTTACATCCTCAACATACCGCGACCAGTCAATAACACTGCTTTCCAGATTTACGCGATTAATGACGGCGACAGGTGGATACTGATTTTCCAGAGCATCTTGCGCATTCGGCGAGAAGTTATCAGCAGTGGTAACGATGATGCGATGGCTAAAACAGGTCTTGCCAGATGCGGTAAAGAAACTGTCGATGTCGGATTTTTGAATCCGGTAGTCGGGGGCGTAGTTCTTGCATTGAATGGCATGAAATTGCCCATCTTTAGTGATGGCGACCAGATCAATACCGGTATCCGTCTTTCTGGTTATCTCTGCTTGCTCACCATAGCGTTCAACCCAATGGGCATAGTTCAGTACTTCGACGTACAAGGATTTATAGAAAGGCTCCGTCTGGAAATACCGAATCATCAGTTTTTCAAAACTGGTGCCCTGATCTCGTACTGTTGAAGTCCGCTCACGAAATTGAGTGAGCAGTGCCTGAAATTGAACTGACATATCCCTACCGTATTGAATTGATATGTAATGGAAGTACCGTGCAAACGCAGCTCGTTTACACGCTAAAATCCGTCAAATGTAGGGATATGGTGAATTCAATAGGTGGTTTTTATATTGATGAGTAGCGGCGTTGGATGCCGGTATTTAGTAGGTTTGAAAGATTATTCTTCATTTACACCCGCCCAATAAAGCTTGATCTATAAAGCCTAAAGATGCACTTTTACATGAGGTGATTGGATGCGTAACCGACAATATCAATCATTTACGCTCAGCTAAGCGAATGTGCTGTGATCTGCATAACGGTGGAGTTCAACGATAGAGTTGCGCTACGGAACGATTCGGTGTGGGTGCTATAACATTAATTATGTGTTATCGACTTCTGACATTTAGTGCAGTCGTCTTCTGAAAATGACACTTCTGGTCCACCACCAATACGTCATGCCGATCGGTGCCCGTCACCAGCCCCCGGCGCGTTTGTGCCGGACTGCACCGTCCCACTCACCGAGATGGGCACGTTTGATAACGGTGGTATGGACGTAGCCGAATTGACGGTTTCGGTAATTCCCAGACCTCGCTACCGATGAGTGAGCCAAGTCAGTCGCAGTTATTCCTGGTTTGTTAAGATGTAATGCAGGTTCATTTGCAGTTAATGCTGGTTTGCGAGACGGATAGTTGCAGTTATTTCTGGCTCAAAATCTTGCTGAATGCTGGTTGGGTCAGTTTTAAATGCAGGTGACCTGGTCAAGTAAAACCGGACAATCCAGTTAAGCAACATTTTTCAACTTCTCTATTTCTGCCTCATATTGGTTTGGACTTTTGTAGCCCAGGTATGAATGCAGTCGATGGCTGTTATAAAACATGGAAATATACTGCAGCACATCCTGCTGTGCTGCATAGCGGGTCAGGTAGCATTGCCAATGGATTTGCTCCCGTTTAAGGCTACCGAAAAAGCTCTCGGCCACTGAATTATCCCAACAATTTCCCACACGACTCATACTGCCGATAAAACCATGTATTTTTAAAAGTTGGCGGTACTGTTTACTGGCATATTGCGATCCACGATCCGAATGTACTATCAGTCCTGCTTGTGGCTGGCGTTGCCAGACAGCCATCTGCAATGCATCACAAACCAGTCTTACTTTCATTCTTGTACTCATACTCCAGCCAACCACCTCCCTGGAAAACAAATCGATGACCACAGCCAGATACAACCAACCTTCTTGAGTCCAAATGTAAGTGATATCGCTCACATAGACTTGATCCGATCTGGCAACATCAAACTGTCGATTCAGTTTGTTCTCGAATACCGGTTGTTTGTGATTACTGTCAGTAGTTACTTTGTACTTCTTCCGGTATTTGACCTGCACACCAGCCTTTTGCATCAGATTTCGAGCCTTCCAGCGACCAATTCGATAACCCCGCGCATTCAGCGCTTTCCCGATTCTGCGGCTGCCATAGCTATGATGACTGGATTTCGCTATGTCTCTAACTGTTCCAAGTATTTCCAGATGACAGGGATCTGCAGAACAATTGTCAGCACATCGGACATAATCATAGTAAGCATTCCGGCTTACACCCATAAGTTGGCACATCAAACCAACCGGACAGGTCTTTTTCCCTGGGGTGATAAACGAATATTTCACTTCGTTTCTTTCGCGAAAAAGACCGTCGCTTCCTTTAAGATGCGTTTCTCCATTTCCAGTCGCTTGATCCGGATCTTGAGCTTTCTAATTTCCTCCTGCTCCAGTGTTAGCTTCCCATTACCACGGAAGGCTTGTCCCGCATCATCTTGCTGATATTCCCTGATCCACCTTCTCAGCATACTGGCATTGATTTCCAGATTTCGGGATACTTCTGTCGCTGTACACCCTTGATCCAACACCAGACTGATTGCATCCAATTTGAATTCCTTCGTGTATTGCTTCCTTACTGTCATTTCTTCCTCCAGTTAAGCCTATTCTCTCTTAACTGGACTGGCCGGTTTCATTAAACCACGTCACAGGTTGTTACACCTATCAGTACTTTTTCACGATACCGATCTTGTTCAATCATTAATTCGTGCTTTGCGTTTTCGATTTTAATTGAGCCTCCATTTGGACAACCGCATTTTTTTCACAATGTCTAAATTTTTAAAGTTTGGAAGGCTACCCGACGAGTCGTAAAATCGTAAATACGTGTTTAAGCTTATACGACCGATTAATAACTCACCTTAAAAGTCAGACTATCTTCTGGCCTCATTTTTCGGTGATCATAAATCCTAGTCGTTGAAATATTGGCATGGCCCAGCCATTCCTGCACCTTGGCAATGCTGGAAGGCTGCCAAGGGTGATGTTCTTCAGGATAAAGACTGTCGTAAGGAGACGGTTTTATCTGGGGAGGTTTCCAGTAAGGTTTTTTCCAGAGTTATGGTATAGATTTATGCTTATTATGAACTAGGCCTGGATTTGAGGCCGAACCAGCTCAATCATATTCACATCCCGAATCTGACAGTGCCACTCGACGTTGAGGCAATCTGCTTCTCGGGTGGGCAGTCTTAATCAAGCGATTGCTCAAAACAACTACTTAACATTTATGCTTGGCAATTAATATCCCAATGTACTGGTAAACTGAATTTTGTTGTATAAGCTATCTCTGTATTTTTCCTATACCTGCATTAGCTAAATGGTTAATTAATAAGTGGTTCCACCTATTGACCCTGATAAAAATACTATGATAAATAGCTAACGGCAGTACTTCATTTAGTTAACTAACAGGAGGAGTCTATACGACATAACTGCAAAAATTCCTAATGTACGAATGGAGCAGCATTGAATACTGACACTGTAACAAGGGAGCCATAGAACCGTTAGCCACACTTATCCTGCGACAATTTAACGCATTGATAAAGCAAATTACATGTGTCATATCTCATCGATGTTGTATCAATTAAAAAGTTCCTGTGTAGCTATACGCTATAGCACGATGTGCATAGATATAAGCGCATAAGAACTCTCTCTAAAAAGGCAAAAATATGAATAAGAAATCAGCATTAAATTTTAATCTATTCACCATCAGATTTATCTTCAGCCTTTTCTCTTTATTTCTCTTATTCCCGATATCGCTATCTCATGCAGCCCAATATGTTGGGGATGATTTTGACAAGCTGCTTGAAGAAGCCAATAGAAAAGGTTATGTCCGTCTACTGATTACATTGGATGACACCATAACGGTAGACGAGATAAAGACTAATCATGAAGCACTTAGAGTAGCCATGGCAGCCAAGGCACAAACTGTGCTGGCAGACCTGGGGCAAAATGTACTGCCAACCGGGTACTGGAACAATGGGTACGGTCAGATGGGGGCTTACGTCAATGAGAGCGGTATTCATGCGCTGGTTGCCAGCGACAATGCCATCGCATTTATCCGTGATGTAACCCATACATATCGTATCAAAGCTGCTGATTCTGATGGTAGCGTTGAAGCGATTGAATCGGCAATCATTACCAACGGTGCGGCCGATGTCAATATTTTCCTCAATGTTGAGGTAGACGGATACGACATTGATAGTACTGGCAATACTGTATACAACCAGTCATCTGCTACGTCGGAACAGATTCAAACTAGTTTGAATCATCTTCTCAGCCAGCCTTACGCGAACGGGATCAACAATCCGGTGCTTGATGAGAATCGACCGGTGATCCGGGCCAACATCAACAGAAGTGCATTTTATGCATTGATCGAAAGCAATGAGGTCAGAGCCATCCGCCCTGTTGACTACACTGACCCGAGAGCAGCACAGTGGCCGCAGGAAGTGCTGGATGCTGCTCAGGAGCAGGGGGAAGCAGATATTCTTATCTCATTACGGGGCGGAGAGTTTTTCTCACCTAAGACCGGTTATATGTCGCCCGCCGCAATCCAGGCGCAAGCTGATGCTCATCGTCGTATCTTCGATGATATCTTTACCAGAATCGGCGCACCGACTTCTTCCGAAAATGAAAAAGCCTATTTGGATCTCGGAATAGTACAGGTACGGCTTCCTAACTCAGCTGTAACAAGACTGTATGAACTTGCCGATGCACGAATCCTGAACGTTGAGCTCAATAAGCCGGCTGCTCAGACAACGTTGACCAATAGTACCGTTTTATTGAACTTGGCGCCCTATTGGGCTGCAGGTATCACCGCTGCAGGTCAATACATGGTCATTATAGACTCAGGTATACGCAAGAATCACGCATTTTTTACCACCAGTGGCGTGTCCCGCGTCGCGCATGAAGCATGCTTTGGCACTAATACTACTTCTGGTGGGGTAACCTATTCTTCAATCTGCCCCAATCAGGATGGCGCAGGAGACAGTCCATTCGACTGGCCTGGGGCAGGAGAGCCATTTTCAAACTTGACAGCCTGCAACACGTTAGCGGCATTAGGTATTCATAATTGTTCACATGGGACCCACGTGGGCGGAATTGCTGCCGGTCGTCAGACTTCTCTGATAACCCCTTCAAATCTGCAAGGGGTTGGGCCGGATGCTTTTCTCGTTGCAGCACAGGTTTTTTCATATAACACAACGAACCCAAATGCGACTGCATTTGGTGGAGATATTCTTGCGGCACTCAACGCAGTTTATATAAATACAGCACCTGGCACCCTCAACCCCTTTGTTGCTAATTTGAGTTTAGGTGGTACTCTCTATCCTAGTACAGCAACTTGTTTAACTGGACTTAATACCGTAGTCAATAACCTGACCTCCAGAGGGGTACCAGTTATTGCTTCTACAGGGAACGAGTATGATAAAAGCCAGATTGCTTGGCCTGCATGCACCGCGAATGTTATAAAAGTGAGCTCGGTTCTAAATGATTCGACAGGAACAACTGTATCCGACTTCGCTAATATTGCAACTCAAGCTAATTTTACTGGGCCAATCTTGCTTGCACCGGGTGGTGGCAGTAGTACATATGTTCGTTCTTCAACTCGTACTACAACAACCTCTACTGAAGCATGGGAAGGTACATCCATGGCAGCACCTCATGTGGCGGGTGTCTATGCCGGGATCAAGGCAGCCGATCCAACTGGCCCTACTGTGGCAGCCGTGACCGCCTATATAGTTAGTACAGGCAGTATCCCAGTAACGGTTAATTTACCTGGCGTGGGTAACGAAACCTTCCGTCGTGTACGTTTACCGTAAATTTTACTTAGGGCTTGATCTATTGTCCCTTGGTATGCCGGAAGGCTGCCAAGGGCAGTGTCCCCTTGAAAGGAAATGTTATATTCTTACTTGAGGGATAATTATCTTTAGGTCGCTGTTTTTTTTAATTATAAGAAATGAGATATATCATCATGAAATTTGATCATTATAAATCTACATTGTTCGGTATTTTTCTACTTGGCGCATCACA
Organism: Nitrosomonas halophila; assembly: GCF_900107165.1. Classification (GTDB taxonomy): domain Bacteria; phylum Pseudomonadota; class Gammaproteobacteria; order Burkholderiales; family Nitrosomonadaceae; genus Nitrosomonas; species Nitrosomonas halophila. The sequence continues at coordinate 9,543 of NZ_FNOY01000053.1, read as the reverse complement.
GGTACATGCACAAGACATTGAAAATAATATAATATTTTCAGAGCCTGGAAAAATATGTTTCCCACAAACATCCCTATACGCCAGCTCCGAAGAGCTTACTAGTGTAATGTTGGATCATCATCTAGTTGTTAATGAAGAAGATCACTTTAAAGTTGGGGATGTATTCGTAGTTTTTCGTCTCAAAGGACATGACGGACTATGGCTCTACAATGGTTCGGAATGGAGGGAAAATTTTGATCCCACAAACTATGAATTTTTTATTCAGAATCCATATTTAAAATCTAATAGGCTTCAGCCAATCATACCCACTTCTGTTTCTAATTATCCAATTAATGTTAATGAATACATTGGTATTGGTGAGTTATGGGTCGGATATGGCCTGAGATCAGAGGAAGAAACGGCTCAAGTCTCTTATAATGAGATGATAGAAAGTGGACGTTTAAATCTTATTTGGGAAGTGGGCGAATCAATTGTCCCCAAAGAGGCCCCTCTTACTGTGCCTACGCTTTGTATATCCATAACTGAAATGACTGAAATTATTCATTTAATAGGGCATGGCCCTATTTTCACAGAGGAAGAAAACTAGAAAAATCTGAATCAATCCAAGGAAAAGGTAGTGACAATAACCTGGTCGGGGTAATCAGATTTCATTTTATCTCGACCAGGTTTCCTGGATATTCAATGTCAACAGCATTTATTTTTTAGCTTAGCAATTATTTCCTATAATAATCCTCTCCTTAATAACTTACCTTGAACGTGGGACTATCTTCCGGCCGCATTTTTCGGTGATCATAAATCCTAGTCGTTGAAATATTGGCGTGTCCCAGCCATTCCTGTACCTTGGCAATATCTGCCTGGTGGTCGAGCGCATTGGTCGCCGCCGTGGCGCGTAATGAATGGGCGCCGATTCGGCATCCCAGTTTTTCAGAGTACGCTTGCACCATCTTGTAGACGGCATCGGGCGTAATCCCTTTCTGTACGCTCCCCTTGTTTCGATTATTGCTCAGCGATCGAAACAAGGGGCCGGTATCCTCCTCACCGTGACCGGCCGCTTCAAGGTAATCATGCAGCAGGCCGCTCACCTGGGGATGAATGGGTAAATAACGGGTCTTCCCTCCTTTACCGGATACTTTCATATGGAGTACCCCGCGTCGCTCCTGTTGGATGTCTTTCACTTTCAGTTTACAGAGCTCGTCGCGACGCAGCGCATGGTAAAGCAATATCGCGAGGATGGCGCGATCCCGTTTGCCTTTGAGAGATAGACTATCCGGCGCATCGAGCAACGCACGCGCCTGATGATCGCCCAGTGCGGGGGATTTACCTTCATAGCTTTCCACACTGGGGCGTTTTACCCCCTTGACTGGATTGTGTGTGACTGCATTTTGTTCACACAGGTATTCAAACAAAGAGGAAAGCGCCGCCAGGCGGTTGCGGATAGTGGGACCTGACAGGTCTCGTTTTCTGAGTTCATCCCGGAACGCAATGAGATGCGCGCGGGTAATCTGCCTGAATTCTTCCGGCCGGGAGATGCCGGTAAAGCGCATAAAATCCTGCAGCGCCTTCTGATAAGCGCGACGGGTACAGAAACTTTCTAAATTGGCGAACCATTCGATCTCAGGGGGCACATCCGCCAGTCGATGGAAATCCGCCACCTCTAAAAGTCGTTTCGATGGAGAATCGATGGTGGGTAAATTTTCGTGACTCATAAAAAATATTTTACTATTGATAAAATAGGTTATCAATAGTTCAGGATAGAATCATATCTTTCTGGCTACTCAATAATAATTCAAATAAATTACTGCTCATGATTCGGATAATCTCATCATTATTAGTAGTGCTATATAATATGATTATTTATATTACTATATAGTATGAGGAATATTATGACTCATAGAGTGACTATTACGCTCGACGACGAAACCTTTACTTTTTTGAACGATGTTGCAAGTAGCAATCGTAGTGCCTATGTTAATCAGCTCTTAAAACAGGAACGCAGAAATTTTCTTCAGACAGCGTTACGCAAAGCGAATCAAGAAGAAGCGGAAGATACAAACTACCAGGAAGAGTTACAGGCATGGGACAGTACGCTGCCAGATGGCTTAACAAATGTCTGACTTGAAGCAACTGGATATTTACTGGATCGATCTTGAACCGACAAAGGGCGCGGAAACAAGAAAACTAAAGCCATGTGTAATTATTCAAAGTGACCTGGTTAACGTTCAATCCAGAACATTGATAGTTGCCCCTTTAATCCCTCAGCATAAACCCTGGCCGTTTGCAGTGAATCTGGAGCCCACAGAAAAAAATGGTCTGGATAAGGATCGTCATATCAACCTCAAACAACTACGCGCGGTTGATATTTCACGTATCGGAAAGAAACAAGGCAGGCTTGAAAGCCAATATAGGGATCTTATCAAAACAGCTTTAATGATTGTCTTTGATCTGTAAGCTGGTAATCTCTTTTTTCAGATAACCTTATTTACGATAATACGACGATACAGAAATACTTTGAATCGTAATCAAGTCTTACCCGATTTGCCAGACAGATCGATGAAACGATTTATCCGGATCAAGGTTGTGATGTATAGTATTGATTATAAATAAGTTATTTTAAACTAACCTCAAAACGCAATATATGGTGAATTAATGGCATGTAAATGCCTGCCATACTTTCCTATAGATCATCTGAAAATAATTCAATATAGCGCGATTTAGAGGCTAGTTTTCAAGAATTATGATTTTTATTTCACCTGATCAAGTGGTTTATAGAAATATTTGTCTGTTTAATCCACCTTGTTTCATCGCCTATCCACTGTTGAGCAAAACCCTATTATTCAGTAACCATCATTACAATCACTACAGAGTATCCTGAAAAATTTTAGCTTCCAAAGTAATCATTTGGGTTCTACCCCATTTCCACGGACGGTTTTAAAAAAGCTGAAAACTCCAAGTCACGCTTAGGACCATGTTCCACTATATGATTACTGCAGTGACCCGATTGAAGACTGTTACCCGTCAGAATCTTTGTTACACAGGGTACCACGGCTGATTGCACGCAGGCTGGCCGCCTGATCGAAGAGATCAATGCAGATTATCTGCTGGCAGATCGCGGGTATGACAGTAATGCAATAATTGAACAGGCGAAAAAACAGAAGATGAAAGTTGATATCCCGCCAAAAAGGAATCGAAAGTTACCAAGACCTTATGACAAAGAACAGTATAAACGCGACGACTCCGGCCGAAGGAGAGCGACGAGCCCTCCGGGGGTATGTCGGCCAGTACGAGAAAGCTGGCGCAGCCATTTACGCCGCGCTTGAGCGCGATCAGCTGCGGTGGGTTGGCGTGGCCGACCGCAGCGCGGGTATCGCTGACGACCTGGTGCTCGGACTCGATGGGTTGGTGGTCGGCCATCAGTTCAAGATTTCCAAGTTCCCAGGCACGTTTACGGTCAGGACGATACTTACCGGGGCGGACGGCTTGCTGAAGCCGCTGATCCATGCTTGGCAGTGTTTGAGCAAGGACAATCCTGAAGCACGCGTCGAGATCCGTCTGGTCGTGAATGACATTCCGTCAGTCAACGACAAGCTTGGCGACGCGTCACCTCCCCATAGCGCAGCATTCCTGGATGAGTATGAACGTTTCCCCAATCGCTCGTTGCAGGAATGGCGAGCCTCTGGGTGGGGCTGCCTGGTAGATCAGCTGCAACGCGCATCAGGCTTGAACGAAGCCGAGTTCGAACGGTTCCTGCACTGCCTGCGTGTGGTGCATGGTGCCGCGGCCGACTTCGTTCAGTTTCACAAGCTCAGTGCCGAGCAGTCGCGACTGGCCTCAGAGATTGCCAGAACGCTGCCGAAGCTAGTCACTGACGCCAGAGACAAGAACAGGTGGTCCCGAGACGAGCTCCTGCAAGAGCTCGGATGGCGGGATCCGGCCAAGACGTTGCACATCCATAGGTTTCCCGTGGGAGCCTATGTGCAACGCAACCGTGACACCGAGATGTCCTTGTTTGAGGCGTTGCGCGCCGTCGACCAAGGCTACCTTGCGCTCATAGGTCCGCCCGGCTCGGGCAAGTCGACCCTGCTACAGGTAGCGCTAGCCACAAAGCCGAACATCCGCTTGGTGCGCTACCTAGCCTATGTGCCGGGCGCCGCTCAGGGCGTGGGACGGGGCGAGGCCGACAGTTTCTTGGAGGATGTTGACACGCAATTGCGCAACGGTGGCTTGGTCGGCCTGCGTCTACGCGACAACTCGCTGCACGAGCGCCGGGAGCAGTTTGGCACCCTCCTAAAGCAAGCTGGCGAACGCTACGAGCGCGATGAGATACGCACCATCATCGTCGTCGATGGGCTCGATCACATACCGCGTGAAGAGCGGCCGACATACTCATTGCTGGGTGAGTTGCCGCTTCCTGCTGCCATCCCCACTGGCGTCACGTTCGTGCTGGGCACCCAACGCCTGGATCTCGCTTATATGAAGCCAGCCGTCAAAGAGCAGGCGGAGAAGAGTGACCGGCTTGTGCGGATGCGTCCGCTGGGGCGAGAGGCAGTTGCGGGCATGGCCGATGCGCTTGCCCTTGACCCGGCTATTTCCCGCTTGGATGTGAGTGACCTCAGCCATGGACACCCGCTGGCGACTCGGTACCTGATACAGGCTCTGTTGCGCGCTGACGATGAGGGCCGCAAGCACTTGCTCGCCGGTGGGATGGCGTTCGACGGGGATATTGAGTCTGTCTACACGTCTGCCTGGCGCGAGATCGCTGGCGACAGCGATGCCATGGACGTGCTGGGGTTCATCGCCAGAGCCGAAGCGCCTATGCCGCTGCAATTGTTGGCTACGCTCGTAGCAGAGCGCGCGATAGAGCGGGCGCTGGTGGTCGCACGCCATCTGCTACGTGAGTCGTCGCAAGGGTGGAGTGTGTTTCACAACAGTTTCCGGCTGTTTGTGATTGCTCAGCCGCGGATACGTCTCGGCAGCATTGATGCTGAATATTCCAAACGCGTCTACCGCGATCTTGCACGGTTGGCCAAGAGCGCGCCGCCAGAGTCTTCTCAACGATGGCTTGAGCTGCGATACCGCGCTCGCGCAGGTGACCAGGACGATGTGTTGACATTGGCGACGCCTGATCGCTTCCGGCAACAGCTGGCAGCAGGTCGCCCCGTATCCGAGATCCACGCCGATATCCGTCTCGCATTGTTTGCCACCCGCTCTACGCTCGATGCGACCGTCTTAACGCGGATCCTGCTGTGTCATGATGAAGTGGGCCGGCGCGAGACTGCGCTGGAGTATGCCGATCGACTGCCGCTGGCAATGCTGGCTGTCGGTGACATCGACGCCGCCGTCTCCTTCGTGCAGGATTTTCCAGGTAGAGGCTACGAAGTTGTAGATGCCCTGCTGGAGCGCGGCGATTTCGACCTTGCGAAGGAGCTGTTCGAGGCCTTCGAGCCGCTGTCGCAACTGCACACGTCGAAGTTCCAGCACCACGGTGATCAGCACAACGTCAAGGAGTTCGGGAAGTGGGCGCGGCGTGCATGCCACTTCCGAGATGCTGAGCAGATCCAGCAGTCTATTGACCACCTGGCCACAGAGGGCATGAGGCAGACGCCGGAAGCGGCCTCCGAAGAGACGATCGCCGCTGTTAAGCGACACCTTCGGCGAGAGGCCGCTGAGGCCATGCTTCTTCAGCATGATGGGTCTGACCCTGAGGAACTCTGCGACAGGCTCGGGGTTACTGCCGAAGATAGACCATATGTGATGATTCACGCCGGGCTCGCCGCACATGAACGCGGCGCATTTGCTTTGTTCGATGCGGCCTCTCAGCTGCCCGGATTCGATGAGGTTCCCAATGGGCTGCGTCGCGCCGTAGCACTTGTTGCAGTGAGATCAGGTCACCACGATCTCGCCTCAGCCATGTTCGAGAAGCTAATCGCACCCATGGTTTCAATGGGTGACGATGACACGGATCTCTCGGGACTAGTTGACTTGGTTGGCGCGGTGATGCAACACGCGAGGCTATGCACATTGCTTGAGAAACCATTGCCGGATGCCATGCTCTCTAAGCATCCACCCTGGCAGCCTCTCCAGAAGTACACCTCCAAAGTCGGCGTGCTTCTTTGGCGCGTCGCGAAGGATCAATCCACTGTGTCCGCTGTCGGCGTCCAGATGCTGGCCCGCAACGCAATGGGCTACGTATTGCGACTCAGCTCCAAAGGGGGCGGTGACGCCTATCGCATCCAACAAGCCGTGAAGGCGTTGCCGGTGCTCGCTTGCGCCCTTCTCAAGGTCGCCGCCAAGTGCGGCGAGTCGGAGTACCGTGCTGTCCTTCGAGAGATAGATGATGCGATTGCCACATCGACTCTGAACGGCACCTGGTACCTCCGACGGAGGTTGGCTGTCGCGGCGTATCGGATTGACGGAGACCGCGCAGCCGCAGTGGCCCGGCTTGACGGCCTCGCGGGAGAGCTTCAGGAAGACTCCCCGAGTGAGCAGCTCGACGGATTGGCTGATCTGGCTATGTCCTTCGCTGCGGTCGGAGATGTTGAACGCGCAAAGCTTGTGCTGGCCACCGTGCCCGAACAATGCCTCGGTTACGCACTGCCCCCGAAGAAGGATCCGCAGTATGCTATCTGGCAGGACATCATGGTCCTTGCGAATGGCGTTGACCCAGGGCAACGGGCCCAACGGGTCGCACTGCTCATGCGTCAGGTCGCAGGCATGATGGAGACGGAGGGGTCATCCGCAGCGCATCGTTTAACGATGTCGCTTATCGATGAGGCGATGCAGGTTGGTCCTCGCTTTGGATTCGACGTATCAAGGTCTCTTGCAGATTGGGACTTGATCTCATGGCCCAACCGAGTTGACTTGCTGATGATCGGGATGGTCCGTCGACGCCCCGAGACCTTCATGGCCTGCGCTACGGTCTGGTGTGGACTGTGCTTGCCGTTCTACGTAGAGCCGTACTACCGCGACCCGTACCACATTGGCGACTTCATTGACGTCGCCGCTGACGCAGCAGGTCCGGGAAAAATTGCCGAGCTAGCACAGATGCTGCTGGACGCGATCGAAGTGGTCAGCCGAGCGCACGAGCGGCTCGCACTGCTCCAACGCCTTCGCGCCGCCGTCGCCAAGCATGGTTTGGAGTCAGCCAAGCTGGATGCCGCTGTGGAGCGCTGGTCATCAGAAGCACCAGATCCCCGCCATTCCTATACGCCAAGCAAGTACGACTCCGAGGCGACTCTTGAGGAGCTTGAGCTCGCTTTCGAGGCGGACGGCAACGAGTTGAACTACAACGCTCCCTACCGCTTTGCGGAGCTGGGTCAGTCCGCGCCTCTCTATCTCGTCCAGCGAATGTATGAGCGTTGGGACAGCCTGCAGTCCGATGCGTGCTGCCGCTTCCTGCTGGTTAAGCGGCTAGCCGAGGCCGGAGATGTTGAGTATGCGAGGAAGCTGGTGCTCGGCTACGAGCAAAGCAAGGATCCATTGAGCTCATGGAGTTCATGGAGCCAGTGGATGGGTGGCGGCAAGTTCCGTTACTTTGAGGCGCGACGGTTGCTCGACGGCGAGAGCATGCATCCTGCTGCATTTGAGAATCTTGTGGATTCGGTAACTGCCGGCCAGGAGAACACGCAATCGCTGCTCACCGAGCTTGACTCGATACTTCCTGTGATCAGCGCAACGCCGGACTGGCCGGCCATATGGTCTTTACTGGCAGAGCAGATGGCATGTACGCGCGAGTTCCAGATCGGCAAACCTTTCGAGCCGGCCGCACAGCCCCTCAGCGACGAGGAGATTTTGGAGGAACTGCTGCACTTTGCCTTGCGGCTGCCAGTCACCGAGGTTCAACGGCACGCGCGCAACTGCGTTCTGAAGCTGGCTGTGCAACCGGCCCACGGCGAAGCGGTATTTGAACGAGTCATCCGACGTCTCCTGGGTGGCAACTTGGATGCGCCACTGCAAGCACTTCAGACCTTGCTTGTGGGCGAGCTCGAGCGGCTCGCGCCACTGCTAGGCCCCACCGTGGCCGCACTCGTGAGCCACAGGGATTTCGCAGTGGCGGAAGCTGCTGTGTTGCTGGCCAATCGTTGGGGTATTCCCGTCTCGGTGGATGCACAACCGCTGCCTTTTTTTACAAACTAGAGTTCGATGGCCCACTGGAGGTAGACCTCGCTTTGACGGACGAAAGAACCGGCGCCATGCGCGTGGAGTCGGAACTCGGATGGACACAGATGTTGCGCTACACAGCGCAGGCACTCGCGCAGGCGGCAGACGTTGATGAGCTGACGATCCGGCGGAGGGCTGCCATATTTATCCAGGAGTGGGGCGGGCTTGAAGCGTTCGGGACACAGGCGATCACGCGCCTTGAAGGTCAGTTGCGCGCCCTTGACATGAATGTGAAGTATCTGAAGCCCCATGCCTTGATAGGCGTGATAGCGCTTCGTCACGTGGCGGGAGAGATTCGCCGAGCAGGCCTGCTGAAACCCGATGACATGCCAATGCTCTTGGAGCATCTGAATGCGCCAACTCCACCTCAACCCCTGTCACTTCCGCAAGTGCGCCCGATAGGTGTATACCGGCCACTCCTCACTCGGGATGCTGACTGGGCGGAGGGTGAGAGAGTGTGGGCGGAAAGCATAGGGAATGACGTTGCTGCTTGGTCAGACCAGTGTGACGAGCATATTGTAGCAGAGGTTTCACGATTCAAGATCTGCAAGCCCCGGCAAGCAGAACTTCTACTTCACCGTATTCGCGCCCCAGGAGCTTCCATTGATGATGAAAAGTTTTATGACTGCTATCAGAAATTGCCTGCCGCTATCTGGATAGGCCAGGTCGTGCCGTTCGACAACGAACTGGCGTCGACGCTCATCAGAAGGCTAGTCTGTTCAATCGACTTTGGCCTTGATTTGGCGACCTATCCCATTGTGCTTTGCCCTAACTGGTTGCGCCAACTCCAGTGGCATGCTCATACAGACGCCGCTGGCGTTTACATTGACGCCAGTGGGGCCATCGTGGCAAGGGTTGTTTGGTGGCGTGACGCAGGGCCGGTGGATATCGATGACGATTCGATCTGGGGTGAGGGTTACTATGTCGCGTTGACCAAAGCGGGTCTGGCCCAGTTCACGGCCACGCGAGGGAAGGTTGTCATCAACGCTTTCGCGAGCCGAGAGGTTCAGAAACCGTCCGAGTACGGCGAGGGGTTCTTCGAGACGGCTAAGAATAGCTATTCACTCTGAGCTGCCAACATGCCTTTGTCGTGCAGTCGATGTTGACACCTTGGCTCATCGTTGGAATAGTCACGGAGGATCGCCACGCTTCTGAGCTGCGCCTTGCACGCTGCAACTTGAGCGTCCGCTAGTGCTACAAAGCAGACAATAGTTAGCGGGAACAGAGCGGTCTGAAGCAGGCGTTGATCGGCACCAGCGCCCTGTACAGGGTCAACTTGCATGGCGCTTAGCCCAACTTCGTGACCCTATCTCAAACATCCCCAATTTTTCAACAAGTTAAAATTTTCAACTGGAGTCGGTTGGCACTACGGATTTTTTTCTGTCG
>NZ_FNOY01000051.1 GCF_900107165.1 Nitrosomonas halophila | reverse complement strand
CCCCTACTTTTAGCATCATGGTACGTCCAAAATTTTAAAAGATAAATCTTACCGCCTTAAAGGCGGTGGTTTTAACCTTACTTCGGACTAATAAAAACTAGCCGTCAGTCTGGCCTGTCAACAAAAGATTTCTATCACCGCTGCAACTTTTACAAACGGAGCATCCAATGAATACTGCCTTGATAACGGGCGCAAATCGCGGTATCGGACTTGAATTTGCCACGCAATATGCACGAGATGGCTGGCAGGTCATCGCATGCTGCCGCCAGCCTGAGCGTGCGACAAAACTTAATCATCTGGCTGATCAATACGGAGCAAGCGTTCTTATTTTTCAACTTGACGTCAAAGAACTGCACCAAATCGAACGGTTATCAAAAAAACTCAGCGAGACTACCATTGATCTGCTGATAAACAATGCCGGCACCTATCCCCCTGCTTCGCACGGCGAATTGGGACATATTGATTACAGCGACTGGCTGGAAGCGTTCAAGGTCAACACACTCGCGCCATTAAAAATGGTCGAGGCTTTTGTTGAACAAATCAACCGCAGTCAATTGAAAACCGTCGCGATTCTGACCAGCAAAATGGGCAGTATTGCCGATAATCAGCGTGGGGGCAGCTATATTTACCGGTCAAGCAAAGCGGCGGTCAACATGGTTGCCAAAAGCCTCGCAATTGATTTGCAGCCTCGCGGAGTGATATCGGTATTGTTACATCCTGGTTGGGTGCAGACTGATATGGGTGGGCCAGGCGCCTTGATTTCAGCCGAACAAAGCGTTACCGGCATGAGAAAGGTGTTGCGCCAAATCACCCAGGCCGATTCAGGCAAATTCTTCGCTTACGATGGACAGGCTATTCCTTGGTAAGTCTGTGCTGACCAAGCGCCCATTCCACATGTTCGCGCACCAATGGAGACGGATCACGCCGCCGCGCTTGTAGCGCCCCGATCACTGCGGGTGATGAGGGTGCGTTGCCCAAGCCCACCGCCAGATTACGCAACCATTGCTCGTATCCGATTCGCCTGATCGGACTGCCAGCAAGTCTGGCCTCAAATGTTTCCTTGTCCCAGGCGAACAATTCAATCAATGACACATTATCCAGCCCGTGACGTACAGCAAAATCCGCTTCCTGTGTGAATTGAGAAAATTTATTCCACGGACAGACCAGCTGACAATCATCACATCCGTATACGCGATTACCAATCAATGCGCGCAAGTCTTCTGGGATGCTGCCTTTCAGCTCGATAGTCAAATAGGAAATGCAGCGCCGTGCATCCAAGCGATAAGGCGCGACTATCGCTTGGGTAGGACAGATATCCAGGCAACGTGTGCAGCTGCCGCAATAGCTCGCGACCGGATCATCCACCGTTAATGGCAAATCGGTATAGAGTTCGCCCAGAAAGAAAAATGACCCGGCATCACGGCTCAATAGCAATGTATGCTTGCCGCGCCATCCGAGGCCGGACCGGCTGGCCCACTCCACTTCCATGACTGGTGCGCTGTCGCTGAACGCACGATAGCCGAATTCCCCGACTTGTTCGGTGATCTTTTCCGCCAACTTTTGTAGCCGTGCGCGCAATACTTTATGATAATCCCGCCCCAGCGCATAACGAGAAATGAAGGCACGGCTCCCGTCCTGCAACGCCGTCCAACTTTCTTCCATATTGACGGGCTTGTTATTCATGCGCACGGAGATGACTCGCAACGTGCCTGGCACCAGCTCTGGCGGCCGGGTACGTTTTGTCCCATGTTTTGCCATATAATCCATTTCACCATGAAACTGGTTCTCCAGCCAATCGGATAACCCGGCTTCGACAGTTGCCACATCGGCGTGCGCATCGCTGATGCGCACTTCCTGGAATCCAAGCTGCCGGCCCCAGAGCTTGATTTGCTCGGATAACCAACGCCAGTCTGTATCTTTATTATTCATAGGGTTTGTTTTTTGCATAACAATCATCATACCGGAAGTGCCGCCAGCACATCATGCACAGTGCACCTCGCCGATGAAGCGGCGACACTGCAGCTGGGCAAACAACTGGCAACCATCCTACATCCTGGCCTGACTGTCTTTCTGTACGGCGAACTGGGTGCAGGCAAAACTACGCTGGTGCGTGGCATTCTGCGTGGATTTGGCCATCAGGGGAAAGTAAGAAGCCCAACCTATAATTTGGTTGAAATCTATAAATTTTCTAGGTTATACTTGTATCACTTTGATTTTTATAGACTGAATGATCCGGCAGAATGGGAGGAAGCGGGCTTCAGAGAATATTTCAATCAAGCTTCGATTTGTCTGATCGAATGGCCAGAAAAAGCTACAGGTGTTCTGCGTACGGCCGATCTAAATATAACCCTCACATATTCCGGAACCGGACGAATTGTTAAAATTGATGCAGAAACGGAGGCAGGAAAACGATGCTTAGCACACTGGCAAAGCCTGAAACTTCGCTGAACCGACTCAATTGTCCCCTTCTTCCTGCATGCCAAATTGTATGCCTGTTGCTGATTTCACTACTGTTGCTGGCTCTATCGAGTATGGATCTTGCAGCCAACACGCAGATCAAGGCAGCCCGTTACTGGGCCGGTCCCGAACGCACCCGGCTCACACTCGAATCGAGCGCGCCAATCAAGTACACAATCAGCCTACTTGACTCTCCCAAAAGAGTCGTTATGGACATGGAGAATGTTTCACTCCCCGAGGTCCTGGAAAGCTTGTCTTCCAAACTCAAATCGCGGGATCCCCTGGTCAGCACCTTGCGCGTAGGCCGTTTCACTCCCAACATCGTCAGGCTCGTTATGGAGCTAAAAACCGATGTCGTGCCGAAAGCTTTTCTGCTAGCGCCCATGGACCGGTTTGCGCATCGTTTGGTGCTCGACATGCATCCATCCGAATCGGCTCCTCATTCACATGACCACCAGCCCGATCCGCTCATGGCGTTGCTACAAAGCCATGAGCCAGCGACAGCCGCAATAGGTCAAGACAGTCAAGCGCCTAATCTCATCATGACGGCCACTCGCCGCAAACCTAGCAGGCAAAAAACCATCATTGTTGCGATCGACGCTGGCCATGGTGGCAAGGATCCTGGTGCAATCGGTTCAAGAGGCACTATGGAAAAAGATGTGACGCTATCCATAGCCAAAAAACTCAAAACCAGATTGGACAGAGAACCCAATATGCGTGCCATCCTCACCCGGGATGGAGATCACTTCTTGTCGCTCGCCGCCCGCCGCCACAAGGCAAGGCAAGCAAACGCAGATCTATTCGTATCCATTCATGCTGATGCCGCACCCCGCAAGGAAGCACATGGCTCGTCCGTGTATGCGCTCTCTGAGCATGGCGCAACCTCCACAACCGCCAGCTGGCTGGCAAAAAGAGAAAACGAGGCTGACCTGATCGGCGGAATCAAACTAGATGACAAAGACCGGTATTTGAAACAGACGCTGATTGATTTATCGATGAATGCCACCATTAACGACAGCATCCGGCTCGCCAGCAGCGTATTGAATGAAATCGGGACAATCAATCACCTGCACAAAAAGAACGTCGAACAGGCTGGTTTCGCCGTGCTCAAGTCTCCTGACATTCCATCGATCCTGGTTGAAACCGCCTTCATAAGCAATCAAACCGAAGAGGCCAGACTCGGTAGCGATGCTTACCAGAACAAATTGGCTGATGCAATTCATGCAGGACTCAAGCGCTACTTCGCCAACAAATCCTGGCAAATACGCACAGATCTTGCTGATAAAAGATAGGCACTCAACTCGCCAGCATCTCTAAAAACTACACACGCGAGCCCTATGGTTGAGGTGCCTTTACGGATAAAACAACTCCAATCTGTATCCCATAGCATCAAGTGCTCCGGTATCAAGGAAGTGCTGAATCACCATTTCACTCTCTGCCGCAAACCCCATATTGTCAGCGCCTGGATCAAGATAATCCTTTACTGTCAGCACACGACTCGCCAACGGTTGTGCATCTTGATCGGTCAGCGTCAGTAACAGCGCCGGAAATGCTTGGGGAAACGGGGCATGGTTACGGATAATTGCCTGCAGTATCACTACTTCCGGGCGATAGGAAGGATTCACACGCAAATCAGATGATTCCAGACTCAGCAATGCTAGGTGGCGCGGAAAATCGATCTGACATCTTATTAGCGCACAATAATTTTCAAGCAGCGGGCGCGTAATGGGCAGGCCTATGGCAATCTCGGTACGAAATCCATGGATTAATTGCCCCAGCAACAACAGTGATAAAAGCAGATTGGCCAGCAGCCAAGTGCGGGAAACCCTGCCGGTCTGTTTTCGTTCAAACAGCTCAAATGTATCCTGACACCCATCAGCATGATTCGCAACAACCAAGCCCAGCTGGTCCGAATTCATCTTGCTAGATCCTACATCAGGCTGAACCAGTGCCTCTGTCACCACCACGAGCGAATGGAAACCATTAAATTGCCGGGCGCACTGTCCACAGCATACTTCACCGTCGAGTGCCTGCAATTGCGCGATCGTCAATCGGTATACCGATTGGCAGCCAGGACAGCGTGCGACCAGTGTCATGCCAGACAAACTGCCCGCTTCTTGCCTGTCAATAATACCCAGCCCTGCTCGCTTGCACTGATTTGCATGCTGAACCAAGGTTCATAGGCTTGCAATACTTCATCGGCTTGCGCTTCCAATATACCCGACAGCGCAATGCGGCCACCAGGCTGCAAAGCATGCGTCAGTATGGGTGCCAATACGATGAGGGGATTTGCCAGAATGTTGGCAACCACGACGGTAATGGGAGGCCGCCCGGCCTCAGCTTCGCCATCGTTCGACAGCGAAAATTCGGTGCTAAATTGTAGCCTGTCGGGATCACAATCATTTATTTGGGCATTAGCCAGACTGGCTGTAATGGCATTGGGATCGATATCTATACCAATCACCCCGTGTGCGCCCAATTTGAGTGCCGCAATTGCCAGAATTCCCGATCCGCAACCGTAATCCAGCACTTTCTCCCCTGTTTGCAAGTTAGCGTCCAGCCAGGCCAGGCATAGTCTGGTCGTGGGATGGCTACCGGTGCCGAAAGCCAAGCCGGGATCCAAGCGCAAGTTGATTGCGGCCGGGTCAGGCAACTCGTGCCACGAGGGTACGACCCATAATCGCTGCGAAACCTGAATAGGCTCAAATTGCGATTGGGTCAATCTCACCCAGTCTCGCTCCTTGACCTGGGTCAAATTGTATGGCGGCTGGACAGCTAACTCGGCCACATCCACCACCGCCTGCATGATTGCATCGATATCGCAATTTTCTTCCAGCAATGCAGTAATTTCAGCCTGCTCCCAAACTTTCATGGGGGGTGTGCCAGGCTCGCCAAATAATGGCTGCTCTTGTTCAGTTCCTTCACCCGCATCATGCACGTCAACCGACAGCGCACCCAGCGCCAACAAGCGATCGCTTACGAGATCGACATGAATAGACTCGGTCCTAAAAGTCAGTGACAACCAGGACATAACCGATGTACACGTGGTAAAGATATGCCAGTCATTCCGCCGTCCTGCATGAACTAATTTTTCTTGTTATACATTGCAAGTTTGTTTTCAAGATAATGAATGGAGACGGCATCACTCAGAAAATTACTATCCGATAGCAGATCGAGATGCAGGGGAATATTAGTTTTAATCCCCTCGATGATCATTTCCGACAAGGCGATACGCATCCGTGCGATGGCGAGTTCCCGATCATCACCATAGGCAATGATCTTGCCGATCATGGAATCATAATACGGTGGCACCCGATAATTATGATAGATATGTGAATCGACCCGTATTCCCGGCCCTCCTGGCGCGTGATATTGCGTGATGCGTCCTGCCGAGGGCGTCAATTTATAAGGTTCTTCGGCATTGATACGGCATTCAATAGCGTGCCCCTTGAAGATGACATCCTTTTGCCGCAAGGACAATTTCTCTCCTGCCGCCACGCGGATTTGTGCCTGCACCAGATCCACCCCGGTCACAGCCTCTGTCACCGGATGCTCAACCTGTAAACGGGTATTCATCTCGATGAAATAAAACTCATTGTTTTCGTAGAGAAACTCAAACGTGCCGACCCCACGATAATTGATGCGGCTGCAGGCTTCTGCACAACGCTCACCAATCTTGTCGCGCAACCGTGGCGGAATCCCCCGCGCTGGAGCCTCCTCAATAATTTTCTGGTGACGCCGCTGCATAGAGCAATCCCGTTCACCCAAATGCACCACATTGCCGTATTCGTCGGCCAGTACCTGAAACTCGATATGCCGAGGATTCTCTAGATACTTTTCGGCATAGACCATAGGGTTACCAAATGCCGCCTGCGCTTCGTTGCGGGTGGTAATCACCGCGTTGGAGAGTGCCGCCTCAGTATGCACCACGCGCATGCCACGCCCCCCCCCGCCACCGGCGGCCTTGATAATCACGGGATAACCAATACCTTTCACAATCCGTTTCACTTCATCCAGAGACTCGGGCAAGGCACCGTCAGAGCCGGGCACACATGGCACACCTGCCTGCCGCATGGCGTGTTTGGCACTGACTTTATCCCCCATCAGACGGATAGTCTCCGGACGTGGCCCAATAAAGAAAAAGCCACTTTTTTCCACCCTTTCAGCAAAATCCGCATTCTCGGACAGAAAACCATAACCAGGATGGATGGCTTCAGCATCAGTAACCTCAGCTGCACTGATAATAGCTGGGATATTCAGATAGCTCTGGGCGGAAGCTGCCGGACCAATGCAAACTGATTCATCAGCCAGTTTGACATATTTGGCTTCTGCATCGGCCTCGGAATATACAGCTACGGTTTTGATACCCATGGCACGGCATGCCCGCTGGATGCGCAACGCGATTTCGCCGCGATTCGCGATCAGTAATTTTTCAAACATAGTCAAAACGTTGGAAATCTGGCTTGAATGAATGGCTTGAAAGCCAAGAGGTAACGATGTGGTTAATTATTCAATGACAAACAAGGGTTCGCCATATTCAACCGGCTGGCCATTTTCGGGCAAAATGGCTTTGATTTTGCCATCACAATCTGCCTCAATTTCGTTAAGCAGCTTCATGGCCTCGATAATACATAAAGTATCCCCCGTTTTGACAAACTGCCCGATCTCGACGAATGGTTTGGCGCCGGGCGCGGAAGCGCGATAGAAAGTGCCAACCATGGGAGATTTGACAACATGCCCCTCAGGCAAAGCAGAACTGTCGGAGGCATCAGCCTCATTATCAGACGCAGCTGGCGGGCGTTCCGTCACAGCAGAGCTATATTGCGGGACAACGGCAGAAGTTGACTGCATCAGTGTTACAGATTTGCTGATGCGTACTTTTTCTTCGCCCTCAGTAATTTCTAATTCGGTAATATTGTATTCTTCTACTAATTCGATTAATTTCTTGAGTTTTCTTAGATCCATCTTTTCCTCCCGGGAATATCCCGCCCACACATGGCCTCGATGACTATCGAGACTTGTTGTTTTCTCATTCTGTTGCCCAGTCGCCAGACTTGTCCATATTCCAAACAATTGATGAAATCAGTCTAGTACTTTGGTCAATCATCGATAAAGAGCAGCGCTTGATACTCTTTTTCAGACAATTAACAAGTTTGCTAGCCAAGCAGCCCACTCCAATTACTTCCCGGTTAGCACATATTGCAAAGCAAGCGTATAACCTTCCGCTCCCAGACCGCTAATGACGCCCACAGCAATATCCGAGAAGTAAGATGCACGACGAAAGGATTCACGTGCATAGATATTGGAAAGATGGACTTCTATGAAAGGCAACTTGGTAGCGGCCAGCGCATCACGCAGCGCCACGCTTGTGTGTGTCAAGCCAGCGGGATTGATGATGATAAAATCTGTTGCATCACGCATCGCCTCTTGTATGCGATCTATCAGTTGATACTCGGCATTACTCTGGAACGTGTTTATTTTTACACCAGCCGCCTGTGCTGTTCTGATCAAATTCCTGTTAATATCTTCCAGTGTTGTTTGTCCATATATGGCAGGTTCCCGCATTCCCAGAAGATTCAAATTGGGGCCATGAATAATCAAGATATTTGCAACCATCGCACCATCCACTCATTTTCAAAGATTATGTCTCGTTCTCGTAATATTGTACAGTTTTTTATGGATTTTCTCAGAAGTTAACGCAAGATGCGCAACTCATATCCATTCCATGGTTGACCCATCAG
The DNA here is from genome assembly GCF_900107165.1 of Nitrosomonas halophila. GTDB lineage: Bacteria > Pseudomonadota > Gammaproteobacteria > Burkholderiales > Nitrosomonadaceae > Nitrosomonas > Nitrosomonas halophila. The sequence continues at coordinate 12,548 of NZ_FNOY01000051.1, read as the reverse complement.
CGTTTAAGCGCATGTATTCATGCATGAAATGTAATTAAGGATCAGTTTGAAAGATGATTTTATAATAATCGGCGCGGGAATAATTGGGCTATCCATGGCCACCCGATTACTTGAAGAAGGGGCTTCGGTCTCACTCTTGGAACGCACCAGCGTGGGGAGCGAGGCATCATGGGCAGGCGGGGGTATTTTATCGCCACTTTGTCCGTGGAACTATCCAGAGACCGTGACCCGTCTGGCCATGTACAGCATGGCACGCTACCCTGAATGGGTGTCTGCACTGAGCACCGCCACCGGCATCGACCCTGAATACCATGTGTGCGGCCTGCTGGTTTTGCCTCCATATGATCTGGCCACGGCAACCCATTGGTGTTCGGCCCATTCTGTACCCTTCATGCTGCAGCCGACCCAGCAGGCATTATTGCTTGCCCAGGTTGCCCAGGTTCGCAATCCCTGGCTGTTGCAAGCGCTTCACAAACGGGTAAAACAACTCAATGGCACCATCCTCGAGCACTGCGAAGTCGAGCAACTTCGGGTAGCCAATCGATGCGTCACCACACTCAGGACATCTCAAGGCAGACTTTCCGCCTCGCGTTACATTCTGACGGCCGGTGCCTGGAGCAGGCAGGTGCTTGGAGAATTTGCATTGAAGCTCAGAATCAAGCCTATTCGCGGACAAATGCTTTTATACAAGTTTCCCACCCCCCCCATTCAATCAATCGTATTACAGAAAGATCTGTATCTCATTCCCAGGCGGGATGGCCATGTACTCATCGGCAGCACCACCGAAGATGTCGGATTCAACAAGCAAACCACCCTTGCCGCGAAAGAAAAACTGTTGGCATGGGCCAGAAACCTGCTGCCAGATCTGGACACCATGCCATTGCTCAAACACTGGTCAGGTCTCAGGCCAGCAGCAGATAACAATGTGCCAAGTATCGGCGCGCATCCCCACCTGAGCAATCTCTTTATCAATAGTAGCCACTTTCGCTACGGTGTCACGATGGCACCAGGCAGCACCGAAATATTGCTCAATGAAATTCTGGGAAGAGCACAACCTTTCTCCACTCTGCCTTATCAGCAAGGATGGAATACCCATGATGAAACATTCACAAGCGAGAATCAGAGCCAGTCAAATAGTTAAACAACAATCTCAGCAATTTGTCAGGCTGTTGCTCACAACCGCTTAACTGGCATATTTATCCATGTTCAAAGGCTCTGCCTTGGGTAGCGGGAATGTTACAGACTCGACCACCCCACTCAACTCTTCCACGATGACACCTTGATCGGTATGCCCTGCCGCGATTTGCTCGAGCCGCTCCAGCACCTGCCGAACCAGTATCTCCGGTGCGGAAGCCCCGGCGGTGATGCCAATACAGCGTTTGCCGGCAAGCCAGCTCTCCTGCAACTGTGAAGCACGGTCTACCATATAGGCTTCAACGTTGGCGTTTCTTGCCACTTCACATAATCGATTAGAATTGGAACTGTTCAGCGAACCCACGACGATGACCAAATCACAGTGCTTGACCATCTTCTTGACAGCATCCTGACGATTCTGTGTGGCGTAACAAATGTCATCCTTCTTGGGCCCAATAATATTTGGGAAGCGTTGCTTCAAAGCTTCGATCACGCGTGCCGCATCATCCACGGATAATGTTGTCTGCGTCACATAGGTCAGATTGTTTTCGTCCTTGACCTGCAGCTTGGCAACATCCTCTTCCGTCTCCACAAGATACATGGCACCTTTATCCTTGTCGATCTGGCCCATGGTTCCTTCCACTTCCGGATGGCCAAGATGGCCGATCATGATGATTTCCTTCCCCTCTCTTCCCATTTTGGCCACTTCGACATGTACCTTGGTGACCAACGGGCAGGTGGCATCAAAAACTTGCAGTTTGCGTGCGGCAGCTTCTTTTCTCACCACGTGCGACACACCATGTGCGCTGAAAATGAGCATGCTCCCCTCTGGCACCGACTCCAGATTTTCAACGAATACTGCCCCTTTCTTCTCGAGATCCTCTACCACGAAGCGATTGTGCACAACCTCATGCCGCACATAAATGGGCGCGCCATGCATCGCTAGCGCACGCTCAACGATTTCAATGGCACGATCGACTCCCGCACAAAACCCTCTCGGATTTGCAAGCAACACCTTGATCATTGGTCTATTTCTCCATACATTCTATAGCCATTATAAATCAATCTCATGAGAATCAATAGTTTTCCTTCAGAAAGGGCGCCGGGCCCCTTCAGCATGGATGCCAGGGCTGCTTACAACCATGAAAAACGGATAGATCGTGTTTTTAGGCAGCTTCGCAAGCCACGAAAAAAAATTCATTGCGCCACTTGATATTGCGCTGCCAGTGCCACCCTTTTTTCATAGGCCTGGCGTGCAATATGAATATCTTCGAGGAAATGCGGCAGCTCCCTGATCAGCATGGATTGCGGACCATCTACCAGCGCCTTGCTGGGAGTCGGATGAAAATCCGCGAGTACCATATTGGCACCTGCAATAATACCCTGGGCCGTTACATGCATGATATCCGACAGACCATCGGCTGAATCCACCCTGGTTCCGACGGCATGCGAGGGATCAATACATACCGGCATGCGTGTCAGACGCTTGACCACGGGCACATGTGCAAAATCGACCAGATTCCGATGCGGATCGCCCAGATTGGTTCTCATTCCACGCAGCCCAAACACCACCTTTCTATTGCCTTCGGATGCAAGGTACTCGGCAGCATTGAGGGATTCATCCAGCGTAATGCCCGAGCCGCGCTTGACTAATACAGGAAAATCCTGCTGGCGGCCGGCCATTTTCATGAGCTCGAAATTCTGAATATTGCGTGTACCGATCTGCAGCATAACACCGGTAGGACTGCCGGTATGAAATAGCGCCTCGCGAATTTGCTCGATATGGGATTCATGCGTGATCTCCATTGCGATCACCTTGATATCATATTTCCCCGCCAGATCGAAAACATAGGGCAGGCACGCCTTGCCATGCCCCTGAAATGCATAGGGGCTGGTCCTCGGTTTATAGGCACCCATACGCGTGCATACCAAATTGTGAGCTTGCAGCGCCTTCATCATGATTTCCACGTTCTCGATCGTATCCACCGCACAGAGCCCGGCAAATATATTTAACGTATCCTGCCCGAAACGCACACCGTTATAATCAAAAAAAGCTGGCCGATCATCATTTTGATGCCGGCCGAGCACCCGGTATTCTTCTGATATTCGCACGACACGATCCACACATGGCAAACCAAGCATGTCTTCAACCAGCAATGCCTTGGTATTGCCGATCAAATACAACTCGGTTAAGGTCTGCTCAGCCCCAACCTCCGTATGCACTCGCGTGGCAATACTCGGCAGATTGGTCAAATATGCACAGAGCTGTTTGTACTCCGGGCTCTCTTCCGAAGTATTGGGTTTTAATACGAGAATCATGAAATGTCTAACCAGGTCAGAATTACCAAAGCGCTCATTACAAATTACAAATGAATGAATCGATTCTAACTGAAATTCACCCATAACGTCACTTGCAAGTTGAATCTTCTATTTCCACATGCCAATTCATACACTTACACTCTCCATTAATCGATAATTTCATCCATCCAGATTGAGATTCGGTTGACGCATACACCCCATGTCACCATAAATATTTCGCCAGAAATACCCACAATTTCAAACAGCTTACATTGGATAGCCATACAAAGTTTCATAAATGACTGTTAAGCTGTATACTTTTCGACTTTGCGCGACAATGGATGGCGCGCTACCAATATAACTGTATATTTTACAAAACGATATCCCGTGGGCGCACTCATCTTCTACACCGTCATCTATTTTATTGGCCACTATTCTGCGCATGGATTTAACTTATTGGCAAAACGCGAACTATTAAATCGTCGCTGGACGGGATTATTAGGCGTCATCCTGATCGCCGCTATCCATGGCTACAAAATTATTAGCAGCACGCCGCCTTCCGCTCACAACGAAAGCGCGCTGGATGCACTGGGTTTTTACGTTATTTTACCCGTCGGCATCATCACGGCTGTACTCCTCTACCTGAACTGGCGGGACAAGGAAGATGACCGCCAAGACGAAAACGGCCTTTCCTGAGCGCCTGTCAAGCGCGAGATAATTGTTAGTTCCTCCCCGATATGTCCTCCTTACCTGAAAAGATTATTCGTCCGGAAATTCTTGGGCTTTCGGCCTATCATGTCCCGCCTGCCAAGGGCATGACCAAGCTCGACGCGATGGAGAACCCCTACTCGCTTCCAGCTTCCCTGCGCGAGGAAATTACCCGAATCGTGGCAGATGTGCCTATCAACCGCTATCCCGATCCGTTCGCCATCGAGCTCAAGGATACGCTACGCACCGCGCTATCCATCCCGTCCGGGATGGATATCCTGTTAGGAAATGGATCGGATGAAATCATACAAATCATCTTGCTGGCCACAACCAAGCCCGGAGCGAAGCTGCTGACGGTAGAACCCGGTTTCGCCATGTTCAAAATGATTGCGCTATTTGCAAATATAGAATATCTAGGCATTCCGTTAAGATCCGATTTTTCACTGGATCTGGATGCAATCCTTGCTACTATTCGACACGAACAGCCCGCTGTCATCTTCTTGGCCTATCCCAATAACCCCAGCGGCAATCTGTTTGATGCCGAGGCCTTGGAAGCGATCATCAAAGCCTCCCCTGGCTTGGTTGTAGTGGATGAGGCGTACCATCCTTTCGCGGGTAAAAGTTTCCTGGAAAAATTGGCCGATTATCCCAATTTGTTGGTCATGCGCACACTGTCCAAACTGGGATTAGCCGGGCTCAGGCTTGGTCTAGTCGCCGGTAGAAGGGAATGGTTGTCCAATCTGGAGAAACTGCGTCTACCCTATAATATTGGCGTCATTACCCAGCTGGTTGCGGCCAAAGTCATGCAACATTACGATATACTAGAACAACAAGCGGGAACAATCAAACAGGCGCGGGCGCGGTTAAGTACAAGTCTTGCTGCAATGACCGGCATTGAAGTTTTTCCTTCCGATGCCAATTTCATTCTGTTTCGTATCGGCAACGCCAGCCAGATATTTGAATCCCTCAAACAAAGGGGCATTCTGATAAAGAATCTTGACAACAGCCACCCCTTATTAAAGAATTGCTTGCGTGTAACGGTTGGCACACATGATGAAAATGCTCTTTTCTGCAAAACGCTACATGATTTAATCAATCACAATTAACTCTCATAAACTGCCTTATCAAGTCTCCCAAACTGTTATGCGCGAAGCCCAAGTTATTCGTAATACGCAAGAAACCCAGGTCCAGGTAAAAATCAATCTAGATGGTTGTGGCAAAGCAGAACTGCATAGCGGCGTCCCCTTCCTTGACCATATGCTGGATCAAATTGCCCGTCACGGCATGCTCGATCTGTCGATTCACGCTACAGGTGATCTGCATATCGATGCGCATCACACGGTGGAAGATATTGGCATTACATTGGGCCAGGCGCTTGCCCGTGCCGTCGGTGACAAAAAAGGCGTTTTCCGCTATGGACACGCCTATGTCCCACTTGATGAAGCCCTGTCCAGAGTAGTCATTGATCTATCGGGCCGGCCGGGATTGCAATTGAATGTCCAATTTACACGCAGCCATATCGGAGCTTTCGATGTTGAACTGGTTCATGAATTTTTTCAAGGCCTGGTCAATCATGCCATGATGACCTTGCATATTGATAACCTGGCGGGAAAAAATGCACACCACCAGGCGGAAACTATTTTCAAGGCTTTTGGCCGTGCCCTGCGCATGGCTATTGCAATGGATCCTCGCTGCCCCGATATCATTCCATCCACCAAAGGATCGTTGTAGAACAATCCAGTAATTTTGCCTCAATCATGAATACAATTGCGATCGTTGATTATGGAATGGGCAACCTCCGGTCAGTGTCCAAAGCGTTGGAATATGTGGCCCCCTCGGCAACCGTCATGGTCACCAGTGATCCAGCAATTATCCGGCAGGCATCCCGCATCGTTGTCCCTGGCCAGGGCGCTATGCCGCATTGCATGCAGGCATTGGCCGACCATGGATTACGGCAAGCGGTCCTTGAAGCAGCCCAAAACAAACCTTTTCTCGGTATCTGCTTGGGATTGCAGATGCTGTTTGAGGTCAGCGAAGAAGGCAATGCCCAAGGATTGGGCATATTGCCCGGCCATGTACAAAAATTCAGATTTGAAACCACAGCAGACACCGGCGCACAAAAGCTTAAAGTTCCTCATATGGGCTGGAATCAGGTGCACCAAATCGCAGACCATCCGCTATGGCATGAGATCGCCGATGACGCAAGGTTTTATTTTGTGCACAGCTACTTTGTCGTTGCAAATGAGCAAGGGATCATAGCCGGCACCACTTGTTATCCAGCGCCGTTTACCTGTGCAATTGCAACAGGCAATATTTTCGCAGTGCAATTTCATCCGGAAAAAAGCAATCTTGCCGGGTTAACTTTATTACGTAATTTTACGCAGTGGATGCCATAAAACCGCTAGACAGCCGTTTTGCATCCGCTATGCTTGGTTTTTTCATTGCAATCATTTCAAGCTCAATCATCAATCCTGTTTAATTTATATGCTGATTATTCCTGCTATAGATCTGAAAGATGGTCACTGTGTTCGCCTAAAACAAGGTGTCATGGAAGATGCCACTATTTTTTCCGAGTCCCCTGACAAGGTTGCCCAGCACTGGCTGGATAATGGCGCCCGTCAGCTGCACTTGGTCGATCTGAATGGTGCGTTTGCAGGCAAACCCAAAAATGGCACAGCTATTCGCGCGATCGTCGAAGTCATTGATGGCAAGATTCCGATACAACTAGGCGGCGGAATACGTGATCTGGAAACGATCGAACATTATCTGGACAACGGAATCAGTTACGTCATCATCGGGACAGCCGCTATCAAAATACCTGGGTTTCTGCACGATGCCTGCTATGCCTTCCCCGGCCAGATTATGGTCGGACTCGATGCCAAGGATGGAAAAGTTGCCGTGGATGGCTGGTCCAAAGTAACAGGCCATGACGTCATCGATCTGGCCCAGAAGTTTCAGGATTATGGCGTGGAAGCGATCATACACACCGACATCGGTCGCGATGGCATGCTAACGGGTCTCAACATTGAAGCAACCGTGGAATTGGCAAAGGCACTGACCGTGCCCGTGATTGCAAGTGGTGGGGTGACCAATTTGGAAGATATCAGAAAACTGTGTGAAGTGGAATCTGAGGGCATTACAGGCGCCATTACCGGACGCGCCATTTACCAGGGTTCGCTTGATCTCAAAGAAGCACAGTCTCTGGCAGATCAATTAAGTGTGCAGGCGAATATGCATGCCTAGGAGGCTGTCCGATAATAGAGACTGATCTACTACGGACGAACCTGCCAGGCTGGATTTTTCGATCCTTTTCGTTGAATAGAACAACTATTCGCCTCAAATGATCGAAAAATCACGCTCAGTCAGCTTCGCCCTCGCTATGATCGCTATTCTCGGACAGCCTCCTAGCGCTTGCATCGGTTTTTTCGAAAGCCTTTCATCATCTTTTTTCTCCTCCTTACTGCTGTTATTTTAGGCGACTGTTTTTCATGGGATTAGCCAAACGTATCATTCCGTGCCTGGATGTCAATAATGGACGTGTTGTCAAAGGTGTCAATTTCGTTTCACTCCGGGATGCGGGTGACCCCGTCGAGATTGCCCGCAGCTACAATGAACAAGGCGCCGACGAACTTGTTTTCCTGGACATTACTGCCAGCTCGGATAATCGCGATCTGATCTTGCATATCGTTGAGGAAGTAGCCGCTCAAGTTTTCATTCCATTAACAGTGGGGGGTGGCGTTCGCAAAGTCGAGGATGTCCGCCGATTATTAAATGCAGGCGCCGATAAAGTCAGCATCAATACATCTGCCGTGATGAATCCGGCATTGGTGGAAGAAGCTTCCAGCCGCTATGGTTCTCAATGCATCGTTGTTGCCATCGATGCCAAACAGATTGCCAGTGAATCGCCTGCATCCACATACTGGGAGGTATTTACCCATGGCGGACGCAAGCCGACCGGCATCGACGCGGTTGACTGGGCAAAAAAAATGCAAAGGCTGGGTGCGGGCGAAATTCTACTCACCAGCATGGATCGGGATGGAACCTGCTCAGGGTTTGATCTCGCACTGACACGCGCCATCTCCGATGCAATCGATTTACCCGTCATAGCCAGTGGCGGTGTCGGCAATCTGGATCATTTGGTTGAGGGTATTCAACAAGGCCACGCCGACGCCGTTCTGGCTGCAAGCATCTTTCATTACGGTCAGTACACCATCCAGCAAGCCAAACAATATCTGGCACAGCACGGAATTGAAGTGCGCCTGTAATATTAATTTCAACTAAAACTGTTAAGATTCCATAAATGAGGAGGGACATCCGTGACAGATGACTGGCTCAACAAGGTGAACTGGTCAACAGATGGGTTAATTCCCGCGATTGCTCAGGAAGAAGGCACTGGTAAAGTGCTCATGGTTGCTTGGATGAGCCGCGAATCGCTAACAAAAACAGTCGAACAAGGTGAAGCGGTCTATTGGTCCCGTTCCAGGAATAAGCTTTGGCATAAAGGGGAAGAATCCGGGCATATACAAAAAATCAAGGCTATCTATCTCGATTGCGATGAAGATGTACTGCTACTGAGCGTGGAACAAACGGGCGGCATCGCTTGCCATACAGGAAGAGAAAGTTGTTTTTTCAAAAAACTGGTAGACGGTCAATGGGTTGTCACAACCCCTGTCATCAAGAATCCTGCGCAAATTTATAACAAATGACGACATCAACCATACTACTCCGGCTCGCAGAGACCATCGAGTCACGTAAAAACGCGGATCCTTCAGATTCCTATGTGGCTAAACTGCTAGCGAGCGGACAGGATAAAATCCTGAAAAAGATTGCCGAAGAAGCCGCCGAGACCATCATGGCTTCCAAAGATAACAATAAAAGTCAGATCATCTATGAAACGGCCGACTTGTGGTTTCATTGTTTGGTGATGCTAACCCATCATGGACTGACACCTGAAGATGTATTGCTTGAACTTGAGCGTAGAGAAGGCGTCTCTGGTATTGAAGAGAAGCGATCTCGATCAACCCACTAGTTATTGATAATCATGGAAGATTGTATATTCTGCAAAATCGTGCGAGGGGAAATTCCCGCCAGAAAAATACACGAAGATGAAGATACGCTCGCTTTTCTCGATATTCATCCGGTTGCACCCGTGCATTTCCTGCTGATACCAAAGCAACATATCGAATCTTTGAGCGAAACCGATAGTGCTCACCAGCAGTTGCTCGGAAAAATGATGTGGCTGGCGCCCCGCTTAGCGGCAGCGCAAGGGTGTCAAGATGGGTTTCGCGCTATTATCAATAACGGGCGTATCGGTGGACAGGAAGTCCCCCATCTTCACATTCACATCATCGGCGGGAAAAATCGCCTACCTGCGATGATTCGTTACGATTAATCCTTTTTCAAGGGGTAAATGATGGGAACATTTAGTATTTGGCACTGGTTGGTTGTGTTGGCCATTGTGGTATTGGTATTCGGCACCAAGAAACTGCGCAATCTGGGTAGCGATCTTGGCAATGCGGTCAAAGGCTTCAAGGAGGGCATGAAAGGGGTAGACGACGAAGCGACCCCCCCCCCCTCCTCCTCCTTCCCAGCAAATCACAAGTCACAAGATAGACATTGAGAACGAAATCAAGGATAAAGATCAGACTAAAATATAACACCGACCAATTGGTCGCCAGCCGTGCAAATTTTCATCAATTATCCATTTTGATAAAAATATGCATGAAATGACTCGCTCATCCGAAAATTGCTGTCCCGGAAGCTACTTGCGCTAAAAAATGTTTGATATCAGCTTTGCTGAACTCATGATCATATCGATCGTGGCCCTGATCGTGATCGGGCCTGAACGGCTGCCCATGGTTGCACGTACCCTAGGGCACCTGATCGGGCGCGCTCGGCGCTATATAGAAAATATCAAGCATGATCTACGCGAAGAAATAGAGCTGGATCAGCTGAGGAAATTCAAGGATTCCGTACAAGACACTGTCCATACATTTGAAAGCTCGGTGCACAAGGAAATGCATCAAATACGCCAGGCCGTAGATCCTCAGTCGCCGGCGTCAGATCAGGATTCTCCAGCTTCAGCGGACGGAAACGACGCCACCCCGCAAGCGCCCGAGCGGGCGCACTCTGCCCAATCCGAGCCTCGCCAATCCCGAACCGCATCCGCCCACAACAATCATCCTGATAAAAGTTAGCTACTGCCATCCACGCGTAGCATGACAATTTGAAATTCATCCACCCAAAACACAAGTGAGCTGAGACAGATGAATGATGACAATACTTTTATTTCGCATCTGGTCGAGTTACGTACCCGGCTGATCAGGGTCTTCTCGGTTTTATTGCTCGGCTTTCTACCGTGTGCTTTCTTTGCACGAGAGTTATATAGCATCCTGGCGCACCCGCTGCTGGAGAAACTGCCGCAAGGTGGGCAGATGATAGCAACCGCTGTCGCCACGCCTTTCTTCATTCCGATGAAAGTGGCCATGATGGCTGCGTTTCTTGTCACCCTGCCACATACACTTTATCAAGTCTGGGCCTTTGTAGCACCCGGGCTCTATGCGCATGAAAAACGTTTGTTTCTGCCATTAGTTATAGCAAGCAGCGTTCTATTCTTCATCGGCATGGCTTTTGCCTACTTCGCTGTATTACCGCTTGTATTCGAATTCATCATCTACTTTGCACCCGAAGGGGTCGCCGTGATGACTGATATCGGTGAATACCTCGGGTTCGTCTTGGCCATGTTTCTGGCTTTTGGCATTACATTCGAAGTGCCTGTTTTTGTGGTCGTGCTGGTCAGAACTGGAATCGTTCCGATTGCCAAAATGAAAGCCATTCGCCATTATGTTCTGGTGGGTGCGTTTGTGATTGGCGCTATCTTCACCCCGCCCGATGTCATCTCCCAGTTTCTGCTTGCGGTTCCCCTGTATTTACTTTATGAGTTGGGCATTCTGCTGGCAGCTTTTTCAGCCAGGCAATCCGAACAGGCAGCCACGCCATCGGTTGTTGACAACACAAAAAGTGATCCAGAAGAAAAAAAATAGTGCAGCACTCCAGGCTGGCAACAGCAATATGGCTTTTGTTTGGATGATGATCACTTAAAACTGACAGTAGTAAATTGAGAACAACCAAACTCATGTTGCCTAACCTTCTCGAACAAGCAAATAGCGGCTGCCGCAGCAACGTTGAGTGACTCGCTCTGTCCCGCCATAGGTATGGTTGCCTGCCTGCTGGCAATCGCCAACACTGGTTTTGAAAGTCCGCTCCCCTCACTTCCGAAAATGAATATCGTGGGACCACGAAGATCTGTCTGAAAAATACTGTGGGTTCCAGTGGGCGTCGCTGCAACGACTTGACCGCTATAGCGGCGCGCCAAATTCAACAAATCTGAATGCTCGTGAATACGCAAAGAGAAGTGCGCACCCATACCAGCCCGTAATGTTTTGGATGACCAGCTGTCCGCACAATCGGCAGATAAAAAAACATCACTGACCCCAGCAGCGGCAGCAGAGCGTAGAATTGAGCCCAGATTGCCTGGATCCTGGATCGCTTCCAGCATAACGCAGAAATCAAAATCATTGATTTCAACCGGCACCGATTGTGTCAGACGGATGAGCGCCATGACCCCAACAGGTGTCTTGACCGGCGAAATCTGACTGAACAAGCCATCACTCAACATCAGGCAGTTATGCCTGGATTGACCTTGACAATAGGCCAGCAGCTGCCTGATTTCCGGGTGTTCCCTGCCCGATTCACTGATAACCAGCATTTCAGGCGTCCTTTCAGTTGCCAGGTAGGCTTGAAGCAAATGCACACCATCCAGCAATGCCAAGCCTTCCTTACGACGTTGCCGCGCTGAATGCTGTAACTTTACAAGCTTTTTAAAAAGCGGATGTTCACGAGAAGTGATATGGCGCATGCCGGCAGTGATCTAATGCTGTACCAGGAAGACAGCACGTTGTCAGGAAGATAAAATGGAAAGCACGTCAATCAATCCGCGTTCCCTGCGATAATCCATGCACACAGACCGCTTATGACGCTTGTATTGTACAAGAACCGTCCTGGAATGGGTAGCAAGCAGATCAAGCATTGTGCGACCCATTACCCTGACCGGCGATTGATAAGTGATGCGATTACCGATCAGGGCACTGGCTTCTGATTGCCTCAATCAAACCTTGGCGGGAGCAAAGTATACGGATCTAGCGAGACAAGGCCTGCATCAATAAAGGTTCAATATTCTCACCCCAAATACGTCACACTTTGGCCATGCATCGCGAAATCCGGATTATCACAGTTTGCCATCTGAGCAAAAAGTTTATTAGTCCGAAGTAAGGTTAAAACCACCGCCTTTAAGGCGGTAAGATTTATCTTTTAAAATTTTGGACGTACCATGATGCTAAAAGTAGGGG
>NZ_FNOY01000125.1 GCF_900107165.1 Nitrosomonas halophila | reverse complement strand
CGCGGTTTCTTTTTCTGCGGCCGGTGACTTTTTTCATGCAGCACATCGATGATGTGTTCGCTCAATTCGCGTGCTTCATTCAGCAATCCAAGATCTGTCGGAAAACGAATCGCCTGTTCGGCCACGGTGGCGTCTATGATCATTTTCCCCTGATTGCGGGGTGTTTTGTCTGACGTTGAAGACTGCTTTGCAGTGACCGGGACAGCTGCAATATGACAGTCATCTTCGCTGCGATTCGATGCCGTCCTGCCAGGGCTACCGCCATCATTATCCTGGTCAGGCTTCTTTGCCTTTTTCTGCTCGACGGCCTTAATGATGGCCGCATGGAATTCATCAAATACTGTCTGCCCCATGCGCTTGCGTACTTCAACCAGTAACGAGGGCGCAAAAGGTGCTTTCGATTGAAAGCCTTTCAGTCCGATAAAATATTGCAGGTACGGGTTCTCCCGGATCTGCTCTACCGTTTCCTCATCCGAAACCGATAACTTGTGTTTGATGATGACTGCTCCGATTACTATCCGCGCATCCTTGGATGGACGTCCTAATGTCCGGGAGAGTGTCTTGTAGTAGCTATCGGCCAATTCGTCCCACGGCATGCAATCACTCAGTCTTACCCAGCGATTCCTCGGATCAAGAACCATGCCGGGCGGGGTATCAAATCCTTCGAGGGAGCGTTGTTTCTGGTTCTGGTAGCGGATCATCGTGCACGGTTTTTGGGGTTATTTGTCTTATTTACGTGCACTATTTTATCAGAATAGAGGTGATTCTAATATAGAATCAGTTACTTATACTTTCTGAGTAAGCTCTAAATATCGAGTGTCACATTATCCAGCGCACGCCTTGCGCCATAGCGGATCGAGAGATTTCTGATCTGGATGACCGGCTCCGGTTGGCAGCAGGCGGGTCCGTTTTGCAGCGAACCCAGGGTAAAAGTGCCGGATTCGGGTGATAATGGATGGGTGGGTTGGGTTGTCATGAGGGCACAATCCTTTTCCGCTGCCATGCCTGCGCAAGCAGCAGGGCGCTGGTGTTGATCAATAGCAGCAGTATGACCAAAACCAGCGCCGAAGCATAGGCGGGCGCATCACCGCCCGGCACATTCATCGACAAATCGAAGATATGCAACGCCAGCGCGCGCCCGGAATCCAGCAGCGATTCCGGCATGCGATCAACATAGCCGCTGGTAAACAGCAACGCAGCTGTTTCCGCCGCGGCCCGGCCAATTCCCAGCAGCAACCCCGCGACCCATGCCGGCAGGGCGGCGGGCAACAACAGCTGAAACAGCACGGCCATGCGGGACAGGCCCAGGGCAGCGCCCGATAGGCGGTAATGCGCCGGTACGCTCCGCAGCCCTGCCTCGGCCGTGCTGACCAATATGGGCAGCAACATGCAGGCCAGCGTCAGCCCGCCTGACAGAATGGAAAATCCCATCCCCAGATAAACACTGAAAAAAGCGTTACCGAACAGGCCAAACACGATCGAAGGCACGCTCGCCAGCACCTGCAGGCTGAAGCGTATCACCCGGCCGGGCCAGCTGGCGGTCGGCACAAATTCCGCCAGCAGAATTGCCGTCGACCACGCCAACGGCAAGGCGCTTGCCAAGGCGACCGACACGATCAGCAATGTGCTGACCAGAATGGGTCCAATCCCGCCCGCCCGGCCGGCATCGCGCGGGGAATCGGTCAAAAAGCCCCAGGACAGATGCGCCACACCGCCACGTACCAGATCAAATAGAATCCATAAAAATACGCAACTGATCATTGCAACCGTGGCGTACACCAGCCAGCGCAGCCATCGATCCCGCCAACGGTTTTTTGCCGCATGCCGCATCGACCGGTTCCTGGGCGTTTCAGGCATGGCGGTTTCTCGCGAGCCAGCTGGCCGCCGCTGTCAAAAGCATGACCCACAGCAACAACAGCAGCCCCGAAACGAACAAGGCCCCACGGTGCCCGCCCATGGCATAGGCCATTTCCAGCGCGATATTGGAAGCCAGGGTGCGCACAGGGTCGAACAAACCGCTGGCATGCTGCACAACATTGCCGGCCACCATCAGCACCGCCATGGTTTCGCCGATGGCACGGCCCGCCGCGAGCATGATGCCGGCCAAGATACCGGTCCGGGCTGCTGGCAAGGCGATGCCGAGGATACTGCCCCAGTGCGACAGACCAAGTGCTGCCAAGGCCTGTAGATACTCGCGCGGCACGGCCAGCAAGGCGGCATGGCTGGTGACGGCAATGGTAGGCAATATCATAATGGTCAGCACCAGAATCGCCGCCAGCAAGCTCAGACCAGGCGGCTCCCACTGATTGATCAGCGGCACCAGCGTGGTCAGCCCCCAAAAACCGAACACGACCGATGGAATGCCCGCCAGCAACTCGAGCAAGCGCCGGTAAAGCATGGCCACCTGCGGCGGCGCGAAGAACACCATGAACAGCGCCGACAGCACCCCCATCGGCACGGCCAGCAACATCGCGCCGCTGCTTGCGTAGAAAGTGCCGGTCAGCATGGGTAGCAGGTTGTATTGTGCTTCCAACGGATGCCAGGAGGCATCGGAGACAAAACGGTCAAGCGGCAGCTGCTGCAACGCAGGCCAGGATTCATACAGCAAAAACAGCACGATCAGCAGCATAATCAGTGCCGCGATAGTTGCTGCGGCAGTCAACACCCTGCGCAGCCATCTGTCAACGGAGGCTGGCTGGAACGAAATACTGTGCTTCGACCAGATCATGGACTTGCGCCGAGCGGGCGAATTCGATGAAATCGCGCACCAATCCGACAGGTGTCTCGCGCGTCACCAGATTAAGTGGACGCGCCAAGGGATAGGAGCCTTCGCGTACATTCGCCGCAGATGCGACAATCCGATCCAGTGGCAGCAATTTGATCGCAATACCCTGGCTGATTGCGTGCGCCACCGTGCCAATTGAGGCTCCTCGGCAGAATTTGTGGGTAACCGAAAGCGCCTTTTGTAAGACCATGGCCGGTGATAGTGGAGCACCCCGCCCAATCTCTGAGAAGATGA